>JAMFRX010000497.1 GCA_026224995.1 Puia dinghuensis | reverse complement strand
TCGGTGAGCTGCAGGCTCATCTGTCCCGTGAGCTCGGAGTCGGTGAGGTTGACCACCTTCACCTGAAGCTCTATCTTGTCTCCCTCCCGCAGGAAGCGGGGCATATTCGGCTGTACCATGAGCTCTTTCTGCGTGATTACCGACCGCTCCGAATAGCCGAAAGCCAGGTCTCGGCTGCCCGCCAGGGTGAGCCATTTCCAGGTCGTCACCGCCTCTGGCATCGTGAAAGAGAAGTTCACATTCCCGGCGCTATCGGTCTGCAGGTCGGGGAAGAAGAAGGCCGTCTCCCGGAAATCCTTGCGCGGCTGAATAATTGGCGCAGGAGGCTGGGCTGTTTCGTCGACAATGTTTCCGGCCAGGTCAGGGGAAACATTTGCTGTATTGAAGGCGGAGGTGCCCCTGATCCTGATATTCGTGATGGGCTGCCCCTGGGCCGTAACAACTCCGTGTACCATCTGGACGCCCGGCATCTCCCTGAGTATACCCAGAGAACTGGCTGGCATTTTGGCATCATATTCCACAGCATCGGCACGATATCCCATCGCGCCGAAATAACGCTTTCCATTCACCCTCACCCGCCCAGCGTCCCCTGGCGTCAACAGCCGGTCGTAGATCTTGGAGTAGAGCATGTTCCTGTATCCGTCGAAGGTATGTTCCTGCGAGATCGTCGAATTGAAAGCGCTCCACACGAGCCAGTCCCTTTTATTATCGAAGCTGGGATAAAGATAAGGTGGGCCCCAGCCATGAGGCTTGAACTGATCCAGCGAGGCATCGTACATCGACGTCAGCACCTCTGCCGAGACCTTTTCTTTGTCGCGGCCGCTTATATGCAGCTGCCATTTCTCCTGGCTTCCGGGTTCTGTCTTATCCCGGAAGGTCGAATAATGTATATCCAGCAGCTTGTTCGTCCACGGCACATCGATGACCGTCCAACGCGAATAGAACCGGTTGTCTTTTACAAAGGCATCCAGCACGCCGAATCCGCCGCGGTCGTCCTCGGTGACCGGGAATTCCGACCGCTTGCTCTCCCCGCTGAGCGTGAAGCTGCCGAACTTCGCCATGATATTGTTCAGCGGTCCTCGGAATGCTCCCTTCCAGGCCGGGTTGTTTTCAGCACGTCGTTCTACGGTCCGGATGACATAGACATCGGCTGCGGAAGACCCCGTGGATACTGCCGCCTGCTGTCCCGGCTCCACGGTCATATGCTTGTCTGCCTCCCAAAGGTATTCAGGGCTGCCAGGGGCGCCTGTCTTCCCGTCATACAGCTGCATATACGTGAGATCTTTCACCTCCTGACCGGAGGAGTCCACAGCTTTCGCTTCGACGACATACCATCCTGGCCGCAGGGGCTGTCCGGAGCGGATGAGATTCGCCTGGCCGGCTTTTATTCCGGGCGCATCTGTAGCTGCGGCCGACTGGCGCGCATCCCATACTTTTTCGCCTCTTGCCCAGTCTTCTTTGTCCGATTCCTGCCGGTATTCGTCGTGCGGAAAAGAATCCAGCCATTCTTTCTCCGATAGGATATAGCGGTCGGGGGGATACCATAGGCGTTTCCGGATCAGCCGTTTTGGCGTCTGCAAAGAGTAGATCGCCAATTGAACATCGGCGGCTATTCGTTCGCCGGCAAGGTTATGCACGTCGACCAGCACCTGCCGGAAGCTATCCGCCGGCAGCTGATCGCCCTGTGGCAGATCGATGGAAAGCTTGAGCGCCTTATACCCGATGGTCAGCTCCGTGGACGCCGATCTGGTCTCCCCATCGATATCCGTCACGTCGGCGCTGATCTCAAAGTGGAATTCGGGATCGCTCCCGGGCAGGAGGCCGGGTTCCGGCGCGGCATAAAAGACGAAGCTGAACTTCCCCGCCGCATCCGTCGTGACCTTCCCTTGCGCTATGTCCTTGGGACGGGAGAAACCCATATTGATCCGTGAGGACCTGGTATACGTAAATCGGGTATTCCTGACTACCCGGTAGCTAACCATAGCCCCGCCGATCCCATTGCCCGCATAACCCATGGCCATACCCGTGATCCGGATGCTGTCGCCTACGCGGTAGCTCCCTTTTTGTTTCTCATATTGGACATAGAACTTGGGTCGTTTGTATTCTTCAACGGAGAACCAGGCCTGTCCGCCATCCTGGTTGAAGAGCCTGTAATTGCCGTTCAGCTGGTTCTCTGGCAGCTTGAAACTGCCATTATAAGAGCCGAAGGCATTGGTGGTCAGCCGGATGGTGTCGAGTGTTTGATCGTTCGGATTGAAGAGGACCACCGTGGCGGCATGATCCGGCATGATCCTGGACCGTCGGGTGTCGAAGTCCTGTGTCACGGTAATCCCCTTGAAATACACGGTCTGCCCCGGCCGGTAGATGCTTCTGTCCGTGAATAGGAAGCTGTGGGCATTTTCTTCTTCGAATCTTTTTCTATCGGGATGCGTGGTGTCTTCTGTATCCAGCGACCAGTTGGGTATGCCTTCGGACGGGAACAGGTGATCGCCGGGAATCGTGATCTCTACCAGCAGCAGATCATACCGGTTCTTTTGCTTCCATTTTATGGTGAAATGCCCGTCCTTATCCGTCGTATAGGCTTCCCTTTTCTGCAAGGGATCCTCGTGGCCTTCGTTAATCCGGGTCCATAGCTGCACGGCGGCTCCGGCCAGGGGATGCCCCGTTTCCCTGTTCACTACGAAATAATCATCGCCCTGGCTGATATAGGCGATCGACGAAACGGAGAGATATTCCACCGCTACCACCCCGTGATGCAGACTCCAGCTGCTGTCGGTGGTAGCCGCCAGCGCATACTCCCCCGGTGGTAGCGATCCAATGGCCATCTCTGCCGAATGCAATAGCATGTCCCTGGTGTCAGGCAGGTCCTGCACGAATGCCCGGTATACAGGCTGCTGCAAAAGCCGCTTCAGGTAGATGCTGTCGTATACCCGGACAATCGATTTCGCCATCGGACTCTCCAGCCGGATCAGCCGCAGGTAAAGCCGGTCGAAATTCTTCCATCGCACAAGGGTGCGAAAGGGCTGGTAGGGGACATTCACCTTTTCCGTCGTCAGCGTGATGCTCTTTTCTAGGATCGTATGCAGGAGATTATGGCAATTCGCCTTCCCCTCGCTGGTGTCTTTTTCCGCCAGGACCTTCTCGCAGATGGCCTTGGCCTTCCAATTGCCTGCGCTGTCTGCACTGGGTTCTAATCCGGCACGTATTCTATAGACCGAAGCCTGCAGAAACCAGGCCTGCGCCGCCACGGGCAAGTCTCCATATCTATCTGTCACCCTGCTCAGCGCAGCCATATAAAGGTCTTCCATGCCTGTTTCGGAAGCGTTCACATAAGCGATCCGCTCGATGTCAACGTCTATCAACGCATCGGGCTCCCTGTCGGCCAGGTGTTGCCGGATCAGGCGCTGGTATAGCCGGATGGCCTGGTAGTTGCCATCCAGCGTATCGGTTGTCGAAAAATGATGCCCTGCGAAGCCGGCGGCATCGGCCAGCTCCATCGTATCCACTAGCTCGGACCCGCCCGGACGCATAAGATAGCTCTGACTGTTATTGAAATAGGTAATTGCCGTGTGGGCCAACAGGTCGAACAGGGTAGGACGCAGCCGCGAGACATTCCCCCGCATGAGGATGGGTTCGTAATCCATCGGACTGATCTGCGCCAGCTGCCTTTCTTCTTTTAGCGAGGCCAGGAAAAGGCCCACGATCTTCCGGTTAAGCTCGTCCGCCGTCCAGCTGGCGATATCCGAACCCGGCGTAGCATTCGTGTTCGTACGTCCACGGAGCTTATAAAAGTTCTGCTGGAAATATTCCTGATAAAGCCCCGCCAGCAAATTCTCCAGGATAGCGCGGACAGGCTGCCTGCTGCTATCTATGTCTTTCTCCAGCTCCTTTATAGTGGGGATCACTCCATCCTCGGACGCGGCCTCTTGCAACTTTAGCCGGTAGATTAGCGCCTTGATCACCTGCGGCTCGTTGTTCTCCCGCCGTGCAATCGCGTAGACCTTATTCACTTCCTCCAGCGCGCTGGCCGGCAGGCCTTTCTGGTTGATCAACGAATCTACTGCTTTCCATCGCGTAGCATATCCGCTGGTTTGCGAATGAGCGATAAGGCTTAACGCGCACAGGAAGGGAAGGGCCATAGCCTGTTTGAAACGCATAGGAGGGAATTTTTTTAAAATTAGCTTTTATTGGTTGACTGTCCCATTTAAGATGTGATCGGTAAATGGATTGCATACGGTCAAACCCTTTTAACATAGGGATAACGTATTTGGCTTTGGCCGGCGCATTTGGTCCAGGACCGGATGAATGGGCGTCTATACGCAACAACAAGGCCGGCCCCAAGTGGGCCGGCCTCTCTTTATGTGTCAATAACCTGGAATTATTTCTTCAGCACCTTCGCCATCGTAGCGCCGATCTCGGCAGGCGTCTGTATAACGGTGATCCCGCATTCAGCCATGATCTTCATCTTCGCCGCGGCGGTATCGTCTGCTCCGCCGATGATGGCGCCGGCATGGCCCATCCGCCGTCCGGGAGGCGCCGTCTGTCCGGCTATGAACCCAACTACGGGCTTGCGGTTGTTCTCCTTGATCCAGCGCGCGGCCTCGGCTTCCATGCTGCCGCCGATCTCCCCGATCATCACGATGCCTTCGGTCTCAGGATCGTTCATCAGCAGCTCTACGGCTTCCTTGGTCGGCGTCCCGATGATGGGGTCGCCCCCGATACCTACCGCCGTGGAGACACCCAAACCTGCTTTGGCTACCTGGTCGGCGGCCTCATAGGTGAGTGTTCCGGACTTGCTCACGATACCTATCTTTCCTTTTTTGAATATGAATCCCGGCATGATCCCCACCTTACATTCGCCCGAAGTGATCACCCCAGGACAGTTAGGACCGATCAGCCGCGTATTCCTTCCTTGCAAATAGTTCTTAGCTTTCACCATATCCTGTACGGGAATACCTTCCGTGATACAGATAACGAGACCAATACCCGCTTCGGCAGCTTCCATGATCGCGTCGGCTGCAAAAGCCGGCGGGACAAAGATGATGGAGACATCGGCCTGGGTCGTTCTTACCGCATCCGACACTGTATTGAACACAGGACGTTCGAGGTGTGAGCTGCCACCCTTGCCCGGGGTCACGCCGCCTACCACCTGCGTGCCATATTCTATCATTTGTGTAGCGTGAAAAGTCCCTTCTGTTCCTGTAAAGCCCTGTACGATGATCTTGGATTGCTTATTAACTAAAATTGCCATGAGAATAGATTTGGAGAGATACTTTCTGACCCTTAGGGGGGCAAAAATAGGGGAAAATTGTCATTTCAGCAATTCGTCCATATTGCGGTTGTTGTCGATCTTTCCTTCCGCCTCCAGCATCCGCATGTCCTTGGCATCACGCAGGAACTCCGAAGCAAAAATAAAGTCATTCAGCAGCTTGTTCTTGCTGAAGATGATCTCTTTGTTGCTGCCTTCCCATTCCTTTATACCCTGATACATGTACATAATATGGTCGCCGATCTCCATGACGCTGTTCATGTCATGCGTGTTGATCACGGTAGTTATATTGTACTCTGTGGTGATCTCCTTGATGAGCTTGTCGATAAGCAAAGAGGTCTGCGGGTCGAGACCGCTGTTGGGCTCGTCGCAGAAGAGATATTTTGGGTTCAGCACGATCGCCCGCGCGATGCCTACCCGCTTCTTCATGCCCCCTGAGATCTCGCCCGGGAATTTATTGTTGGCGCCCTGCAGGTTCACCCGGTCCAGCACTTCGTTCACGCGCTTGAGCTTCTCGGCAGAGGTATTCTTGGTGAACATATCCAGGGGGAACAGGATATTCTGCTCTACGGTCATGCTGTCGAACAGGGCCGACCCCTGGAACAGCATGCCTATGCTTTGCCGCAGGCCCTTGCGGTGCTCTTCATTCATTTCGGAAAAGTTCATGCCGTCATAGATGATCTCCCCGCTGTCCGGTTCGAACAGGCCCACCAGGCACTTCATCATCACCGTCTTGCCGCTGCCGCTGGTGCCGATTATCAGATTGCACATGCCCGTTTTGAAAACGGTGCTCACATCATTGATGACCGTCTTATCGCCAAAGGCCTTTTTTATATTCTTTACTTCAATCATATAAAAGTTTCGATGCTATAAGAGGATTGCCGAAAGCAGATAGTCTGCAAATAAGACCAAAACACAGCTGACCACCACTGCCTTGGTGCTTGCCCGGCCTATCTCCAAAGACCCGCCCTGTACATTGTAGCCATAGAAAGCGGGGATGCTGGAGATAATGAAGGCGAAAGTATATGACTTCGCCATGGCAAAAAACACATTATAAGGTTTGAAGAACTGGTGCAGGCCCTTGTCGAAAGTCGCCGGTGACAGGATCCCCGTGAGTGTACCCGCCAGCCTTCCGCCCATGATGCCCAGCACCATCGAGATGACGATGAGCATCGGGATCACCACGCAGGCCGCCAGCAATTTTGGAAAGATCAAATAGGATTTCGTATTGATGCCCATGATCTCCAGCGCGTCTATCTGCTCGCTCACCCGCATATTGCCTAATTCGCTGGCTATCTTGCTGCCAACCACGCCGGCCAGCACGATACACACCAGGGTAGGGGAAAACTCCAGGATCACGGTATCCCGAACGATCTGCGCGATCGTAGACAGGGGGATAAAGGGGCTCACCAGCTGGTAGGCGGTCTGTAGAGTAGACACAGCGCCCATAAATACGGAGATGATGGCTACGATGCCCAGCGAGCCGATCCCGATCTCCGAACACTGATGCATGAACTCCTTCCAGTACATCTTTCCGTTCTCAGGCTTGGTGAACATGCCCTTCAAGGTTAGCAGATAGAGCCCGAACTCTGAAAAAAATTTCATTAATTAAAGTTATAGATTTTATCCGGTCAAAGTTGTCTCTTCCGCCGGTTTCCCGGTATCAATGTTTCGTCCGCTTCCACCAGGGCGCTTTTTTCGACTCTTCGTCCGATGGGGTATTCTTGCATTTTATCTGTGCATCCACAATAGCCACCAGCGCCATATTATAGATCTGCCTTACGGTGCTGCCAAGCTGAAGGACATGCACAGGCTTCTTGAGGCCCAGCAATATCGGGCCGATGGCATCGGCGCCGCCTACTTCCTTCAGCAGGTTATAAGCGATATTTCCGGCCGCCAGGTTGGGGAATACCAGGGTATTCACTTCCTGATCTACCAATTCGCTAAAGGGGTAGTTCTCTTTGATCAGCTCATTGTTCAGCGCCACGCTGGCCTGCATTTCGCCGTCTACTATCAGGTTGGGCTCTCTCTGCTTGACGATCTGGCGGGCTTCGGCGACCAAACGGGCTTCGGGTGAATCGCTGGTGCCAAAATTGGAATAGCTCAGCAGCGCCACCCGGGGAACTAAATTGAAGTTCTGGACCTCGCGGGCCACTAACAGGGTGATATCCGCCAGCTCTTCGGCCGTAGGGTTGAAGTTCACCGTGGTGTCGGCCAGGAAGAGCGGCCCCCGCTTGGTCAGCAGCAGGTACATGCCGGCTATCTTCTTTACGCCATCCTCCGTACCGATGGCCTGCAGCGCCGGCCGGATGGTGTCCGGATAGTTCTTCGTCAGCCCCGAGATCATCGCATCCGCCTCTCCCGTCTCTACCATCATGCAGCCGAAATAGAGCCGGTCACGCATGATCTTAATGGCTTCATACTTATTAAAACCCCGCCGCTGGCGCTTCTGGAAGAAGAGCTCGCCAAACCGTTTCCGTTGTTCTTCGTATTCGTCGTTATAAGGGTTGATCACCGGCATCCCTTCGAGGTCGATCTGGTTGGCAGCGGCGATATGCCGGATCTTTCTTTCGTCGCCCAGCAGCATGGGAAAGGCTACGCCCTCATCATACAGCAGCTGCGCCACCTTCAGTATCTTCAGGTTATCGGCTTCTGCGAATACCACCCGCTTGGGATTTAGCCGGGCCTTGCTGCTCAGCACCCGCATCAACTGGTTATCCAGTCCCAGTCTTTTGTTGAGCTCTATGGCGTAGGCTTCCCAGTTTTCTATATGGGTCTGGGCCACCCCGCTTTCCATGGCCGCACGGGCCACGGCAGGCGCTACCGTCGACAGCAGCCGGGGATCCAGCGGCTTGGGGATGATATAGGTGGGGCCGAAGAGCAGGTTCTTTTCATTGTAGGCCATGTTCACGATATCCGGGACCGCCGTCTTGGCCAGGTCGGCCAGCGCCTTTACGGCGGCCAGCTTCATCGCTTCGTTGATCTGGGTGGCCCGAACGTCCAGCGCCCCCCTGAAGATAAAGGGGAAGCCCAGCACATTGTTCACCTGGTTGGGATAATCGCTCCTGCCGGTCGCCATGATGATGTCTTCTCTTGCCGCCGTGGCCTGCTCATAGCCGATCTCCGGATCGGGGTTAGCCATCGCGAATACTATAGGCTTGCGGGCCATCGCCTTCACCATCTCCGGTGTCACCACGTTGCCGACGCTAAGGCCTACGAACACGTCCGCATCCTTTAACGCCTTGTCCAGCGTCCAGTCGGTCTTCTTGACGGCAAATTTCTTCTTCGTCTCATCCAGGTCCGCCCGGCCTTCATGGATCACCCCGTCCTTATCGAACAGGATGAAATTCTCCGGCCTGGCGCCCAGCGCCACATATAGCTGGACACAGGCCATGGCAGCCGCCCCCGCTCCGTTGATGACGAAGCGCACCTTATCGATCTTCTTCTTCTGCACCTCCAGGGCATTCAGCAAAGCCGCGCTGCTTATGATGGCCGTCCCATGCTGGTCGTCGTGCATCACCGGTATCTTCAGCTGCTCCCGCAATGCCTTTTCGATATAAAAGCATTCCGGGGCCTTGATATCTTCCAGGTTGATCCCCCCGAAAGTGGGCTCCAGGGCCTTCACGATCTGCACAAAGCGCTCGGGGTCCTTCTCGTTGATCTCGATATCGAACACGTCGATATCGGCAAAGATCTTAAAGAGCACCCCCTTCCCTTCCATCACGGGCTTCGAAGCCTCCGGGCCGATATCGCCCAGCCCCAGCACCGCGGTGCCATTGGTGATCACGGCCACCAAATTACCCTTGGCCGTGTATTTATAGACATCTTCAACATTCTTGTAAATTTCCTTACAGGGTTCCGCTACACCGGGCGAATAGGCCAGGGAAAGGTCCCTCTGCGTCTTCGCTTCCTTGGTAGGTACTACCTCGATCTTGCCGGGTCGCCCTTTGGAGTGATATTCAAGCGCCTGTTCCTTGCGTAGCTGTTTTTTTTGCGTCATTGCCCGTGCAAAATACGAAAATGCGGGTAATTGGCCTTTTAACCCCCTCTTACCGTCAAATCACCCTTTCCGGACAAAGCCGGCCTACCGCAGTTTCAGTGCGCGCGTTCTGGTTACCTTACGCCGTCGCCCCGTTGATTCCGCACCCGCCTTATCGTTTAACTCCAGACCATACTTAAAATGTCCTGCAAAACTATACTGCAGCTCTGCGCCTTGCTTGCCACGACCTGCTTTAGCAATTGTAAACCTTCTTATAGCTCGGAGAGCCAGCTGATCCCAGACTTCCCCGGCAATCAATATTTCACCAGCCGGACCGCGAAGTTCCTCGGAAGCGACAGCACCGAAGGGAAAAGTCGCTGGCTTATCGACAGCAGCGCTTTCGACAGCATCAGAAGTCTTTATCATGGCATCACCACAAAGGAGGCAATGGCCGAATTGGAAAAGCTGCCAAAGACCCTCATACACTTCAATGATAGTATCCAGCTGCTCCTTCAGCTCATTAGAGATTCAAGCGCCAAATCTGGATTCGAGCATCAAATGCTGGTATATCTCGACGTGAATTCCGGCAACCTATCGGCGATCCTGGGAGAAACAGGCAGTAATCACGGTTGTGGTTTTTTGCGTGTACCTGCCAATCATGCCAGCTATCTCAGCGAAACGGATCATGCTTCTCCCCATCATCGATTGATATTAGCACAGGCGCATGGTCACCCCGGCGCATTGGAAGATAGCCTGGAGCTCCTCCCTGCCGAATCTGATTCAGATAGATGTGTTGCCTGGTGCCTGCAGGGGCCAGTATATCCGGTAATAGCTACCGACAGCAGATGGGGCGCCAGTGGCCCCGTTTGTAGAGTTGTACCAGTGGATATTCATAAAAACACAAATAGCGAGCATGTCGTCGGGCACACACAAGGCGGCCTGGCAGACAAGAAATCTTTTGATGTGGGCCTCGATGCGTTGATGGTATGGAGCATAAGTCCTTATGCACAACCTGATTGCAATGGGGTGGCTACCCGCCAAACCTCGCATGCGCTCCCAACCACGCCATCATCCCAACCCCCACCTCAATAGCCTCCTCATCGATATTAAACCTCGGCGTATGCACTCCTGCGGTGATCCCCTTGTCCACATTCATCACCCCAAGCCGGTAAAAGCATCCCGGTATCAGCCGGGTATAATAGCCAAAATCCTCCGCCCCCATTCGCACCTCCGTCTCCAGCACCTTGTCGTCACCCAAATATTGCCGCGCTTCAGCCCTGGCGACAAGGTCGAGGGCCTCATTGTTATACACCATCGGATAGCCGACGTCTATGTGCAGATCGATGTCTGCGCCCATGCTGTGCACCAGTTCCGTGGCCTGCTTACGGATCAGCTCATGCGCCCGGAACCGCCATTCTTCGTCCATGGCCCTGAACGTGCCCATCAGCTTGACCTCGCTGGGGATCACATTAGTCGTATGCCCCCCCTGTACGGAGGTGATGGAAAGCACGGATGGCGACAGCGGATTGCGGTTACGGCTGATGATCTGCTGCAAGGCTACTATAAGGTGGGAGGCCACTAAAATGGTGTCTACCGTCAGATGCGGCGCCGCCGCATGCCCCCCTTTCCCGCGGATGGTGATATATATTTCGTCGGCGCTGGCCATGACCATGCCGCCGCGAAAGCTCAGCTTTCCCGTCTCCAGGCCAGGATGAACATGCAGGCCGAAGATGGCCTGTGGCTCGGGGTCCTTGAGCACCCTTTCTTTGATCATCAGGCTGGCCCCACCGGGGTTCTTTTCCTCCCCGGGCTGGAAGATCAGCTTTACCGTCCCTTCCCAATCGGCTTTGAGCTCATGCAGGATCCGCGCCGCGCCGAGCAGCACCGTCGTATGGACATCATGCCCGCAGGCATGCATCACGCCCTCATGCTTCGACCGGTAGGCTACTTCATTCTCC
Organism: Puia dinghuensis; assembly: GCA_026224995.1. Lineage (GTDB taxonomy): Bacteria > Bacteroidota > Bacteroidia > Chitinophagales > Chitinophagaceae > Puia > Puia dinghuensis_A. Next base: position 2,079 of record JAMFRX010000497.1, on the reverse strand, counting down.
TCTTTTATCGGCAGGGCATCCATATCCGCCCGCAACGCAATCACCCGGCTGCCGGGATTCTTCCCTTCCAGCAAGCCCACCACCCCGGTGCCGGCCATCACCTGGTAGGGGATGCCCGTCTTGGCCAGCTGCTGCTGTACGAACCTGGAGGTCTCGAATTCCTGGTAAGATAGCTCAGGATGCGCATGCAGATGATGCCGGATGGCTATGGAGTCGGGCGCGTATTGCTTCGCTAATTGCTTGATCTTTTCTTTCAGCATGATTGGATTTTTCAGTTGGTCGAATCCGGCCTCTGCACGTCGGACAGCTTCACCTCTATGACGTCCCGGATCACATAGAGTCCGGAAGGGAAGAGTCTCGACAGCTGCTGCAAGGCCGCGTCAGCTTCGTCCTGGGTCTTGAAATCGCCTACTCTCAACTTATAGTTGGGTGGCTGGTACAGCAGATAGGGCTTCCAGTCAGGAAATTCCTGGTATACCTTGACCTTCGCCGCATACACTTTATTACGGTCGGGAGAGTTGAGCACCTGTATCCGGAAACCGGGTATGTTACGCCGGCTTTCCCGGGTCGTCTCTTCGTTGATGGCGATCTGCTTGCGTACCAGAAGGTCGACACGCGGGTCTTTCGTTACGATGACCCCACTGGAATCTGCCTGGGCCATGCTGCGCTGTGCAGCAAACAATAATAAAATAAACAGATATTTATACATAAGATACTGTTTTAATACCCTCCGGGCGATAGCTCCTCGCCTTTGACGATCTCCACGCTCGCGCTGCATCCCAGCCTGTCGGCGCCCGCCTCGATGAGCTGTCGGGCGAAGGCCGCGGTACGGATACCCCCGGAGGCCTTGATCTTCACGCCGGCAGGCAGGTGCTGCCGCATCAATCGCACGGCTTCTACGGTAGCGCCTTTCTCCGCATAGCCGGTGGAAGTCTTCAGGAAGTCCACGCCTATGCTGCTGTAGACCTTGCAACATTGTATGATCTCCGCATCCGTGAGCACCCCGGTCTCGATGATGACCTTTATTAAACGGCCGGCCTTGTGTATAGGTTCAATAAGCGCCTGCATCTCTTTCTCCAGCATATACCAGCCGCCTGCTTTCAAGGAGTGAAGCTTGATGACCACATCCAGCTCATCCGCCTCATCTTCCAGGGCCTGTTCGACCTCGGCCAGCTTGGCTTTCAAAGTGGAATAACCGAAAGGGAACCCGATCACCGTCGCCACCCGCACGCCGAAATCATGAGCCAGGGCCACATGAGGCGGCGGCACGCACACGGCTGCAAACCCATATTCAAGCGCCTCCTCACATATTCTATTTATTTCAATATGTGTGGTTGTTGGCTTTAGAAGCGTATGATCGATATAACCTGCGAGCGAACTCACCGAATTGCCTCCTCTTTTTACCGTTAAAAAAATATCACAACGTTAAAATTACTCCATTTAAGTAAATTAGGGTGCAAAACTAACAAAACATGAGAAACTCACGACATCGCCCGAGGGGAAGGATTCTTTCCCTCACTACTACACTTTTATCGCTCACTCTTTTCTGTTCCGCACAATCAACATTTCCTGTCAACGGCGTGGTCGACCCACGGGAAGGCTGCTATGCCTTTACCCACGCTACGCTGGTAAAGGATGGGTCTACCACCATCAACGATGCGACCCTGGTCATCCGCGACGGCCTGATCGTCAGCGCCGGCGCCGGGGTCACCCCGCCGAAAGATGCCGTCGTCGTCGACTGCAGCGGGAAATATATCTACCCATCTTTTATCGATCTGTATTCTGACTATGGTATCCCTGAGCCCGAAAGGAGTCGTAGCGGCAGTCCGCTCGATTTCTTCCGGGGACCCGCGCAGATGGGTTCCAACACCAAGGGGGCCTACAACTGGAACCAGGCCGTCCACCCGGAAACGGATGCCGCCCACCTCTTCACCGTCGATGACGCCAAGGCCAAGCCCCTCCGCGACGTCGGATTCGGCACCGTCCTCTCGCACCAGAAAGACGGCATCGTCCGTGGAATGGGCGTAGTGGTGACCCTCGGCAATGATAAGGATAACCTCGTCATCGTCAAAACCAGGG
>JAMFRX010000496.1 GCA_026224995.1 Puia dinghuensis | reverse complement strand
GGCCTGCCATAATCAATGGTCAACGTGGCATTACCCATTTGCGTCCGGACGGTATCCCGGACGCTTAACGACTTTACGCTGCCACCTGCTGTCTCCTGTGCCTCAAAACGGGTAGCGATACCTTTTACGTCGGGTGCTGGGGTCAGTCGCTTTACCTCCACTTGGTAGGTAGTCCGGCTGCCCGAATAACTGAGCATGTCGTCGCCGGCGTCCATCATCGCCTCGCCGGTTCCGGAAAGCCAATCGTGTGTAATCTCCGCTTTGCCTTTGCCGACAGAGGTTACCGTGGCGTGGCCCAGCGGAAAACGGTCAAATTCCCGGTCAATATACAGCTGCCGCAGCTGCACAGGACTGCCGGCCGCAAGCTTTGATGCCGCCGATTGCTTCAACCCTGCGGCAAAGTAAAGCTCATACAGACTATACATTTGCGGCACGTGCGCCACTACCATGCTGCCGCCTGTTGGGAAATCCCAGTTCACCGTGCCGGTGCTGTCTGTTTTTGAAAGGTGCACGTTGTTATGGGCGACATCGGCCACTACTGTCCGGTCCCGCTCGGCGGATGGTTCACTGGGGGTGTGAATTTCCATTTCCAGATGTCGGATGCTGCCATCGTGGTTTAGGTTTACCACGGTATGACGAATCCGCACCCGTGGAAAGCAGTCCACTTCATCGCTTTTTAACGTATTGCCCTGGCGGGTTATCGTCTCTATCGAAATCGTGTCCTGCCCAAGCATCGTAAGAAAGCCGTATCGTTTTGCCGGCGGTGTATGACAGGAAACCAGCAACATCAATGTACAGAGTAAAACGTAAGTCCCGACCAGCTTGGCGGGATAATAGCGCGGTGAGGGATCAATTGTTGTATACATAGATCAGATATAAATGTGGTGGCATGTTAAAGCTAGCGGATTTCCTAACTCCCGACCAATCGCCAGCCTATTCAAGTTTGTTCAAGTTGGATCATCCAATATTTTAGGAGAGTCAGAGAACACCTTGTAAGGCTTCTTACCCTTCAGGGCAGGTTAAAAACAGCATAATTGGTTAAGCTGCAAGGCAAAAATCTTTCAATTTTTAATCTTAAATAATTGAATATTAGCCTATTAAGAAATACAAAATCTTCTTCCTTGCAAACTTAACGATTACCGTTAAATTTGCGATAATGATCCAAAGAGAGATACAAAGAAGCATCAGTGAAGCCATGCAGCAATTTCCAGCTGTTGGCATTTTGGGTCCCTTTCAGGGCTTAAGCCTACAGAAATAGCTGCAAGCGGGTTCGATGATTTATGGCTTAGAGGCGGCTTCCCTAATAGTTTTCTCTCTTCCGATAACAATACCAGTTTTAATTGGAGACAAGTATTTATCAGCACCTATCTGGAAAGAGATGTACCCCAATTTGGGTCTCGCATCCCAGCCTCAACGTTGCGTCAGCTTTGGACAATGCTGGCTCATATTCAGGGCGGTCTTTTGAATCTTAGTCGGTTGGCGGGGGGATTAGGGGTTAGTGTGCCAGCGGTAGGCCGTTACCTTGATCTATTGGAAGACCTGTTTTTAATTCGTAAACTCCAACCATGGGCCTCAAATGTTGGAAAAAGGCTTGTTCGGGCACCCAAAGTATATATTCGTGATAGCGGCCTTACCCATACTCTTTTGAAAATAAAGGACTATGACGATTTGCTAGGCCACCCAGCGGTTGGCGGTAGTTGGGAAGGATTCGTCATCGAAAACTTGTTGGCGGATCTTCCGTCATGGGCATCTCCCTGTTTTTATAGGACATCTGCAGGGGCAGAAATTGATTTAGTGATTGAAGCTGGAAATAAAAAAGTGATCGCAATAGAGATTAAACGATCATTATCACCTTCCTTAAGCAAAGGTTTTCTAATTGGGTGTAAGGACATCGGCGCCACTCATCGTTATTTTGTCTATTCGGGAGTGGAGCGCTATAGAATATCAAAAGAAGTAACTGCTCTTCCGCTTACAATGATGATCGAAGAATTAAAAACGTTGTGGTAAGAGACGCTATAATTTGACGATTCAACAATAACTCCGGAGTTCCTGCCCGTATGGACAGTTTCTTTATCAAAGAAAGAACAAGCGGCGACATTTTCATGGTTGGTGGAAGTAAATATGGTTTTGAACTGGCATCGAAAGACAAAAAGTCAACCAGGGAACTTCGGAGGATATTTGTGGGAATCTCGGACGGTGAGCATTTTTATATTTCTGACAGAATTACAATGCGCACCTGGCAGGGCATGAGCCGTTGCATACTTAGCGGACCTTATCTAATAGCGGACGCAAAAGGTAACGCTGCTCAATATACAGGTGGCGGGGCAGTTGCTTCTTTAATAGTGGTCAATAGTGGGTACATAATTAATATAAAGGATGGCAGTTCAACCCCTTTGACCCGAAAAACGCTCATGAAGTTGCTGTCGAAATACCCGGACATTGCGAAAGAGTTCCAAAATAAAACAGATATACTCGAATATACCATACCAATTATCTCTGCAATTAACCAAAAAGAAAAAGACTAAAGAGAATCTCTCACAGGTTCGATTTCTCATTAGGTACCAACAAAAAAGCCGCTGAAAATCAGCGGCTTAAGATTCGTGGAGGTGAGGGGATTCGAACCCCTGTCCAAACATAATCGCCAAAAGCTTTCTACATGCTTATTCCGGCATTGCTTGTCGGGAATCGACTGGGACCGGACAAACCGATCGATTCCTTAGCTGGATGGTCTTAAGCAACAGTCACAGCCTTCTGTTGCAGCATCCTGTATTTTTTTTGAGTCGGCGGAGCAGCTTGGTAACAGGCCAACCTGCCGCAGGGCCCTAATGACTATCTAATCACTGATTAGGCAGCCATGGCATACGAAGTATTGCCATTTGAAGTTTGAATATTCAGATTTACGTGCTAATTATCCAACGCACGGCATGCTTACACCTTCAAAGATCTATGCTGTCAAAACCAGGCACCCCCAGTTATTTGATCGCCCCGGCGAAAAAGGCGAACGACAAAGTTACAAAAAAGAATTTGATGGTCAAGGTCTTACTTGAACTTGAACAAATGGAAGATATCCAATCCCATCGCGTAGATCATCAGGCCGAAGAGCAGGAACATCCCCACCATCTGCGCATACTCCATGAACTTGTCGCTGGGCTTGCGGCCAGAGACCATTTCAACGATCGTGAAGAGGGCATGGCCGCCGTCCAGTGCGGGGATAGGCAGGATGTTCATAAATGCCAGCAGGATGCTAAAGATGCCTGTGAGGGTCCAGAAGCTCTGCCAATCCCAGGTGGAAGGGAAGACGCTGGCAATGCTGATGACGCTGCCGAGGGAATCCTGGGCCTTGACTTCCCTGGACGTGAAGAGCAGCTTGAGGTTGCGGATATAATCGCGGAGCGTTTCGATGCTCTTATGAATACCGGCAGGGATGGCCTGAAGAAAAGTATAGGTGATGTGGACGCTGCCCAGCAGGTCCTGCGCGTTCTTATAGTGAATGCCCGTGCCCGTTTTGGGGTCGACGGCGACCACGATATGCACGGTGTCATTGCCCCGGAGGAAGGTCTCGGTAATGGACTTCTTCTCTTTCACATAGTCGAATGTGGTATCCTTAACGAGATCTGAGAAATAGCGTACCGGATGTCCGTCGAGGTTGATAAGCGTGTCGTTGTGGCGGATATCCCCCTGCAGTATATGGGCTGAGGTCGCGACCGTGTCGACGACTAGCGGATAACGAATGATGTCCAGACCTCCCAGGCGGTTCTTGTTCAGCTGGCCGATGACGCCATTGGGTACGTTCAGCACTACCTGCTGTCCATTGCGAAGGACGGTGACCGTGCTGGCTTCATTCATGATCATTTCGGATCCTTCCTTACCATATCGTTCGATGGGCTTGCCGGCGACTGCAATAATATTGTCCCCATCCTGCATGCCCATTTTCCGGCCCAGGCTGTCTGCATACAGGCCGTATTTCAGATGTGAGACCGGAATGTATTTATCTCCCCATATCCATGCGATCATTATAAATATGGCGAAGGCCAGGATGACATTGACGGTAACGCCGCCCAACATGATGATCAACCGCTGCCAGGCCGGCTTGCTGCGGAACTCATAGGGCTCGGGCGGCTTCTGCATCTGTTCTTTATCCATGCTCTCGTCGATCATTCCGGAGATCTTGACATAGCCGCCAAAAGGTATCCAGCCGAGTCCATATTCGGTTTCGCCTATCTTCTTTTTAACGAGCGAGAACCAGGGGTTAAAGAACAGGTAGAATTTTTCAACCCGGCATTTAAACCAGCGGGCGGGCAGGAAATGGCCCATTTCATGGAGGACCACGAGGATAGAGAACGATAAAATAAACTGGAGCACCTTTGTTCCGACTGAAGCCCAATCGATTGCTAATAGTACCATAATGTCAAATATCAGGAAATTTTCGTTGGTCCAAATATAAAAGAAATCACAACTTTATAAGCGAAGCCGCAAAATTACGGGCCTCCCCATCGCTATCAAAATATTCTTCCAGGGTGGGGTGTTCGATAAAAGGCATTTCCTGCATAGTCCGTTCGACGAGGTCGGTCATATCCAGGAAACCAATGCGGTTGCGCAGGAAGGCGAAGACGGCGATCTCATTGGCTGCATTGAGGACACAGGGGAGGTTACCGCCTTTATTGAGGGCGTCGGTGGCAAGGACCAGGTTGCGGAATGTCCGGGTATCCGGTTCTTCGAAGCTGAGGGTGTTGGGCTTACGAAAATCATACCGGGGGAAATTGCTGGGCAGGCGACGGGGAAAGCTGAGAGCATACTGAATGGGCAGCTTCATGTCGGGGAGGCCCATCTGGGCTTTTATGCTGCCGTCCTCAAACTGGATCATGCTGTGTATAATGCTCTGAGGATGAATGACTACATGAACCTGGTCGGGCTGAAGGTTAAAGAGCCATTTGGCTTCTATCATCTCCAATCCCTTGTTCATGAGGGTGGCGGAATCGATGGTGATCTTGGCGCCCATGCTCCAGTTGGGGTGCTGCAGGGCATGATCGCGTTTCACATTGACCAGGAAGTTAGGCTTCTTTCCCAGGAAAGGGCCACCGGAGGCCGTGAGGATGATCTTCTCGATCCGGTTGCGGGTCTCGCCGATGAGGCACTGGAAGATAGCCGAATGCTCTGAATCTACGGGGATGATAGGCGCCTTGCACTCCAGGGCTTTCTGCATCACGATGTCGCCGGCGACCACGAGGGTCTCTTTATTGGCAAGGGCTATGGCCTTGCCATTCTCTATCGCCCTAAGCGTAGGCCGCAGGCCTGCGAAGCCGACGATGGCGGCGATCATCATATCATAAACGTCCATGGCCGCCACCTCTTCCAGCGCCTTCTCGCCGGCAAAGACCTTTATGGGATGGCCGGATAAGGCCGCTTTCACCTGGGGATATTTCTTATCATCGCCGATGACCACGATCTCCGGCTTGAAGTGCAGGGCCTGTTTGACGAGCAGCTCGTCATTACTGTGAGCAGTCAGCACTTCTACGCTAAATGCGCCAGAGTTGGCGTCGATGACCTCGAGGGCCTGTCTGCCTATGGAGCCGGTAGAACCGAATAAAGCTATGCGTTTCCTGGCTAAGCCGTTTGACATGGTTACAATAATTTATGCTGAAGCAGCCGGTAAACGGGTTTGTCAGCCGTCGGCCAGCCGCGAGCGTTATTCTGTATACTTTTCCAGCTCAGCAACGAGATTGCGGTCGTTGCTAAGGCGGGGGACCTTGTTCTGGCCACCCAACTTTCCCACCGACTTCATATAGTCGATGAAGCCGTTCTTCTTTACCGGGCGGATCCTCAGCGGCTGAAGGATATTACCCGCGATCAGGTCATCGTAGTAGATATTCTTTTCCCGTAGGTTCTGATCTACTTTGTTGGCAAACGCTTCCAGGTCGCCGGGAGTAGTGCCAAATTCGACGAACCATTCGTGGTACGACTTACCCCGTTCCTGCTGGATCATGGGCGCAACGGTAAACTCGGTAATGTTGAGCCCCGTGTCTTCCGCCGCCTTCATAAGGCTGTATTCCACTTCCTCCCCGATCACATGCTCGCCGAAGGCCGAAATAAAATGCTTGGTACGCCCCGAGACGACGAGCCGGTAAGGATTTACGGAGGTAAAGCGGATCATATCCCCTATGCTATACGCCCAAAGGCCGGCATTATTGCTGACGACAAGGGCATAATTCTCACCCGTCTTTACGTCCCTGAGGCTTAGACGAACGGGATTCTCCTTTCCCGCTTCCGCAGCGGGAATGAACTCAAAGAAGATGCCGCTATTGGTATTCAGGAGCAGCCCTTGCTCCTCCTGCGTATCCTGGAAGGCAAAAAATCCTTCCGAGGCGGGGAAGGTCTCGATCGTGTCGATCTTCTTGCCAATGCTTTCGAAGAGCCTGTGCTTATAAGGCTCGAAGTTGACGCCGCCATGTACCAAGACAGAGAAATTAGGGAAGATGTCCTTTATAGGCATGCCCTTCATCTCCGTGAGGCGGTCGAAATACATCTGCACCCATGGCGGGATGCCGCTGATAAGGGTCATATCCTGTTTGATGGTCTCCTCTACGATCTTATCCAGCTTGGTCTCCCAGTCGTCGATGCAATTGGTCTCGTAGGAGGGCAATTGGTTGGTCCGCAGATAGCCGGGGATATGGTGATTGACGATGCCGCTCAGCCGACCGGTGGGGATGCCGCCTACCCTTTCCAGCTCCGGGGAGCCGGAAAGGAAGATCATCTTCCCATTGGAAAAAGCGCTGTTGCCGGTGGTGGCCATATAGCACAGCAGAGCGTTGCGGGCCGTATTAATGTGGTTGCTGATGGATTCCTTGGAAATGGGAATATATTTGATGCCGCTGGTAGTGCCGGATGTCTTGGCCAGATAGATGGGAAGGCCCTTCCATAAGACATTATGCCTGCCTTCTTTTATCAGAGCGATATAGGAAGAAAACTGTTCGTAATCCCTGACGGGAACTGCCTGCTTGAACTCCTCGTAATTCCTTACCTCTCCCAGATGATGTTCCGTCCCAAAAATCGTTTTGCTGCCAACCTGCAAGAGATCCTTCAAAATAGCCTCCTGATCCGCTACCGCCGTCGTCATCCCCTTCAGTATCGCCTTGTGCACATAGGATGCAAAAGGCCTGGCAAGGAATGATTTGATCTTCATGTTCATGCGGGCAAACCTACATCAAAATGGGCAATGGACAATACAGGATGAGAGGCGCGAAAGCGCCGTAAAAACCCAAAAATGTACTATTTTTGCTTCCCCGGGCAGTTTTTTGGCAACTTCTTTCTTTTTTTCCTGAAATACCCGTAATTTTGCAGCCCTATTTCGATCCACAGGATCGAAGGCCGAAGGCCCATCATTAGCCGTGCACCGGGGAATGGGTTAAATTCGGGGAAACCCGTTCCCGGTGCACAAAGAATATTTTATGTTAGCAATCGTGAAAATAGCCGGACAGCAGTTCAAGGTCCAAAAAGACCAAACTTTGTACGTTCCCCGCATCTCGGGTAACGCCGGTGATAAAGTGGAATTCGGCGAAGTCCTCCTTTCGCATGGTGACAGCCTGGCCGTTGGAAAAGATGTCAAGGCCGTCATAAAAGCCGAGATCATCGACCACGTGCAGGGTGACAAGGTCATCGCCTTCAAGATGAAGAGAAGGAAAGGTTTTCGCAAGAAGCACGGTCATCGTACTCACTATACCAGGATCCGGATCAGCGAAATCGCTTAAATCGTTAATTGCATTAAACTCTAGTATATGGCTCACAAAAAAGGTGAAGGCAGCGTAAAGAACGGTCGGGACTCACACAGCAAGCGTTTGGGAGTTAAGATCTATGGTGGCCAGCCGGCAATATCTGGCAACATCATCATTCGTCAGCGCGGCACTCAGTATCATCCAGGAAAGAATGTAGGCGTCGGAAAGGACTTTACTTTGTTCGCATTATCCGACGGTTTGGTGGAATTCAGAAAAGGAAAAGGCGATAAGACCTTCGTTAGCGTGAATGCAGTAGAAGTAGGTGCTTAGAATATTTTTTGGGATTTTCAAAACTTTTTTTTGGAACTTCCAAAGAAGTTTCTATTTTTATGAGTGTAAATTGTATTACTAACCAATTTAAATTCAAAAAAAATGGCAACTGCAAAAAAAGCCGCTAAGAAAAAAGCCGCTCCCAAAAAGAAAGCCGCTCCTAAAAAGAAAGCTGCTAAGAAAGCTGCAAAGAAGAAATAGTTTATTCTACTTCTTTCAGAACATAAGTGAAGTCCCGAAGCAATTCGGGACTTTTTCATTGGGGAATCGCCAAATTCCCCAATTTTTTTTAGGGCCGCGAGATGCCGTAACTTAGGCCCATGACAATCGACAACGACTACATCGCCGGGCAGTTCAGCCTGCTCTCAAAGGTGATGGATATCCACGGCGAAAACTCCTTCAAGACCAAATCGTATTCCGTGGCGGCCTTTACGCTGGACAAGCTGCCTATGCCCCTGGAAGGGCTGCCATTGGAAAAAATTACCGCCATTAAGGGTATTGGGGAGGCCATCGGCAAGAAAATATTGGAGATACAGCAAACCGGGGAATTGCGCCTCCTGAAGGAATACCTGCACAAAACTCCGCCGGGCATCATCGAAATGCTGGCCATCAAGGGCATCGGGCCAAAGAAGATCGCCACGATCTGGAAGGAGATGGAGATCGAATCCATTGGCGAGCTGCTTTATGCCTGCCAGGAGAACAGGCTGATGCTGTTCAAGGGCTTTGGCGAGAAGACCCAGCAGAACGTACGGGAAGCGATCGAATTCCGGCTTAAACACCAGGGAAGCCATTTGTATGCCGATATAGAAACCTATGCGCTGCAGATAGATGCGCAGCTCAGGAAAGCCTTTCCCACGGAAATGCTGGCGTTGACGGGAGAATTCCGGCGACAGATGGAGATCGTAACCAAGCTGCAATGGGTGACGACGGCAGAGCCGGAGGCGATAAAAACCTTTGTCGGCTCACTAGGAATAGACGAAGGAGTGACCATCGAGATGGTCCATACAGGGCCGGAAGATTTCGTTCAAACCCTCTTCGAAACGAGCTGCAGCAGAGAGTTTCTGGAAGCTGTGAAGGAGCGCAAGGGATGGGAGGATAAGAAAAGCTATTCCAGCGAAGAGGTGCTATTCGAAGCTGTTGGGCTGCCTTTTATACAGCCTTTCCGGCGAGAACAAAAGGTCATGGTAGAAAAGCAGGTGATCCAGCCCGGAGATGTCAGGGCCGTGATCCATAGCCATAGCACCTGGAGCGATGGGTCGAATACCCTTGAAGAAATGGCCGCCGCCTGCCTTAAAAAAGGCTACGAATACCTGGTGATCAGCGACCACAGCAAGAGCGCATTCTATGCTAATGGACTGAAAGAAGACCGCATCCGGGAGCAGCATCTGCAAATAGAAGAGCTGAACCGCCAACTGGCTCCATTTACCATTTTCAAAAGCATCGAATGTGATATCCTCAACGACGGGGCGCTGGATTACAGCGACGACATCCTGGGTACCTTCGACCTGGTGATCGCCAGTGTCCATAGCAACCTCAAGATGTCGGAAGAGAAGGCCATGGGCCGGCTGCTGCGGGCCATCGAAAACCCCTATACGACGATATTAGGACATCTGACGGGGAGGCTGCTGCTGAGCCGGCCAGGCTACCCAGTGGATCATAAACGGATCATCCAGGCCTGCGTGCAGCACAAGGTCGTCATCGAGCTGAATGCCCACCCTCGCAGGCTGGATATGGACTGGCGCTGGATAGGCTATGCGCTGGAACAGGGGGCGCTGATCTCTATAGACCCGGATGCACATACGGTAGAAGGATACAACGATATCCGCTATGGAGTGCTGGCGGCGCAGAAGGCGGGAGTGATGAAGGAAAATAACCTCAGCAGTATGGGGCTGGAGGCGTTCAGGGAGTATCTGGCGGAGAGGAAGAAAGAAAAAGGAATTTAGGTAGCTCGCAGCAGAGGCAGCTCCACGAAGAAAGTCGTCCCCTCCCCTTCTATCGTATCAAACCAGATCTTTCCCTTCGCCTGCTCTATGATGGTCTTGCTCATGGCGAGGCCGAGGCCCGTACCGGACGACTTAGTCGTAAAATTGGGTATGAAGATCTTGGACTGCATCTCGAGCGGGATACCTTCTCCATTGTCGGCGATCTTGACGATAATGGTCTCTTCCTTGAGCTCTTCGCTGACGCTGATGACGCGGCGGGGATTGTTGACACAGGCTTCCAGTGCATTTTGGAGCAGGTTGGTGAACAGCCGGTTGAGCTGCGTCTTGTCAGCAAAGACCATGATCTTCTGGTGGACGGGTACCCATTTGAAGAGCAGGTTTTCCGTCGTTTCATAAAGAGAGACCAGCGAATACAGCAGCTCATGAAGGTCGAAGACTTCGCTTTTGGGGTTGCCGATGTTGGCGAATTGGGAGAAATCGGAAGCGATCTTGCTCAGGTGGTCGATCTGCTCGACCAGGGTCTTGGCTACACTGGAAGCCATCTCCTTCACATTGGACGAGTTGTTGTCTATCGCCTTCTGCAGATATTGGATGCTTAGCTTCATAGGCGTAAGCGGGTTCTTGATCTCGTGGGCCACCTGGCGGGCCATCTCGCGCCAGGCTCCTTCTCTTTCACTCTTTGCCAGGGCGGTGGCGCTGTCCTCCAGCTTCTTTACCATCTTATTGTATTCCTTCACCAGTCCGCCAATCTCGTCGTTACGCGGCCATTCGATGACCTCGTTGGCCTTGCCCAGGTTGATCTCCT
>JAMFRX010000495.1 GCA_026224995.1 Puia dinghuensis | reverse complement strand
GGTTTTTTGAGTTGCGGTAAGGGTAGGGTCGGTCACGCCGGGGACGTAGGCGATGACACTATTCGCTATGTTGATGGTCTTATAGATGGTCTGGTAGGTGGCCACGGTAGTGACGTTATCGGCCGGGATGGCGTTCTGGTCCAGCTGGAGGTATTGGCTGAGGGTGCCATTGAACACGACATTATCGGCGGGCATGGTACCCAGGGTCGGGTAGTTGGAGCCGTAAATTTGGGTGAGGCCGTTGTAAGCGCCGAGAATGGCGGCGTTGGCTGTGCCGGCGTCGACGATGGCCTGGCTATTGGCCAGGGAGTTGTTAGGCTTTTGCACCAGGAATTTTTTGCAAGAGCCCAGAAAGAGAAGCGCCGCGATGAATATATGAGTGTGTTTCATTTGCTGTTGGTATTAGAAAGTGAGGTTTAAGCCTGCCTGGATGGTACGAGGCTGGGGTACGGTGGCCCAATCATATCCGGCGGTATTCTGGTTATTGCTTTGGGAGCTGATCTCGGGATCGAGACCAAGGTATTTGGTGACGGTCCAGAGGTTGGTGGCCTGGACGTACAGGCGGGCAGAGTTGATCCGCCACCGGTTGAGCAGGGCGCGGGGAAGGGTATAGCCCAGGGAAACGGTTTTCAGCCGGATGAAGGACCCGTTTTCGAGATAGCGGCTGCTGAGGCTGGCGACGTTGCCGCCGTAGTTGTTGGCGGCGCCATCGTTTTGGGTGGGGTTGCCGCTGTAGGTGGTCAGGCGGGGGATATCGGTTTTATCGCCTGCCTTCTGCCAGCGTTCCAACTGGCGCGGGACGAAGCCGATATTCTTTTGGGTGCCGCCGTGGATCAGGAAGAAGTCGTTCATGTTCATGATCTTATTACCCTGGTCGAAATAGAAGAGGAAACCGAGGTCGAACTGATGCCAGGCGAGGTTGTTGTTCAGGCCGCCAGTGAATTTAGGCAAGGCATTGCCAACGATCTGCCGGTCGGCTGCGGTCATGGTACCGCTGTGGTCCACGTCCTGGTAGACGGCATTGCCGGTCTGGGGGTCGACGTAGAGCTGCTTGTATAGCCAGAACGAATTGACGGCATAGCCCTGGCGGAGGATGGAGATATTGCGGCCTGAGGCTCCCTGGGCGATATCGGAGGCCAGCTTGACGATACGGTTCTTATTGGTAGAGATATTGAAATCGGTGGTCCACTGGAAATCCGCGGTTTTAACATTCACCGATTGCAGGGTCAGCTCGAAGCCTTTGTTGCTCACGGCGCCGTAGTTCTGCAGGAAATTGGTGAAGCCGGAGCGGGAGGGTACGGGAACATTGAGGAGAAGGTCATAGGTGTATTTGTTGTAGTAGTCGGCGACGAAGTTGAGGCGGTTATGGAGGATGCCGAATTCGATGCCTACATCGGTCTGCCGGGTCGTTTCCCAGGTCAGGTTGGGGTTAGCGAGCTGGCTGGGGGCGGTGCCGGCCTGATTATTATAGTTGATGGAGCTGCCGGCATTGGTACCGCTCCACAGGCCCTGGGCTGCATAGGGGCCGATGCCGTTCTGGTTGCCAGACCAGCCGAGGCTGGCCCGAAACTTCAGCTCGTCGAAGAAGTTCAGGTCTTTGATAAAGTCCTCCTGCCCTGCGTGCCAGGCGAGGCCGGCGGAGGGAAAATAGCCCCAGCGTTTATTGCTCCCGAATTTTGAAGAGCCATCCGCACGGACGCTACCATCCAGGGTATATTTATTATCGTAGGTGTAGCTCGCCTTGCCAAAGAAGGAGACCAGATCGGCCTGAGAGGAAGTGGAGCTGCCTGTAGTGGTAGCGGCGGTGGAGATGGCGGTCAGGGAATTAGCAGCAAAGCCTGTGCCGGTGGCGGAGGTTGTCTGGGAGAGAACGGATTCGAACGTATTTCCAACAAGCGCATTGATGGCATGCTTGTGGTCCGGACCGAAGGAATTAATATAAGTCAGCACCTGCTCATTGATAAAAACGGTATTCTTGGTCTCGTAGGAGTTAGCCAGACCATTGGTGGCGATGCCTGCGCTGATCAGGGTGTTGGCGTAATCGTT
>JAMFRX010000494.1 GCA_026224995.1 Puia dinghuensis | reverse complement strand
CTCCGCCATCCGCCCGCTCTGACGTTCGAAATAGGATTTGACGAAATCAGCCTCACCGCTGATCAACGGGGCGGTGAGCTTGCCCACGATGTCTGCTTCATAGCTGGGAAGATCGGGTTCCAGGAACACCAAAATATCACTTTTTGCCATCATCAACCCTTCCCGCATGGAATCGCCCTTGCCCACATGCGTACTGGTGATGACCTTCACATCTTCTTTACGCGCTTCTGCGATTGTATCGTCCGTGGACATATCGTCTACTACAATGATTTCATTCACTAGCTCATTCCGCTTGGCCTGACGGATCACCTGACGGATCGTCTTTTCTTCGTTCAAAGCTGGAATGATGACCGTTACCATAGGCTTGTCGTTTTGGGGTGATGCATCTGCAAAATTACGTAATTGCCTCTGCTGCACCCCTAAAATTGTGCCAGTAACTTGATAATCATGCGCATCGCCCTTTCCTCACACATTAAAATTTGATTCCGGCCACACGCGTCTCTTTGACACTACCTGTTTCGGTGGGAAATCTGGGGCTTAAAGTCAACAGCGATGCCCAAATGGAGCAATAGACAGTCGAGACTATCCGACTCCATCCGACTAGTCGGCAGGACGGTTCGGTTCCGCTTTGAACGTAAAATTTTTCTGCGTTACGTAGCTAAAGCTCACGACGATCACTGTCGTAAATACTTTCGCGATGGTAGGATAGATATGGAACTGCTCTACAAAGAGCTTGATGAAGACAATATTTAACAGAATGCAAATGATCACCAGCAAGAAATACCGAAAAAGCTGTACCCGTCCGTGCAGCGTGCTGCCGGTGAAGACGATGTTCCGGTTGAGAAAGAATCCCGTGGGAAAGCTCACGCAAAATGCAATGATGACGGAAGCAACGTAGGGAGAAAGCGTCCAGCTACCAAAATGGATGTTGTCCTTATGCAGTATAAAGTTATAGCTGAACCAATACATTACGATATCCAGCAGCGTAGTCGTACCGCCGCAGGCCGCATACCGGAAGGTCTGTATCGGCATCACCCGGCTAAAAGGCGGGTAGAAAAAGTCGATGAATGCAATTATGCGTCTTTTAAGTAACTGTGCCATCACGTTAACTTTCCGGGGTGCTGATTAGCTTTTTTATCAGGGTAAAGATACTTACAAATGCCTGCCTTGCCAAAAGATTGGCCAAGTTGCATTAGATTTGCAGCCAATCTGTGGAAATATGGAATTGATCAGCCAGATCAGGACGGCCACAAGCCAGGCGCTTATGGCGTTATATCAGCACGAGCTCAGCGCCGCGGACATTTTGGTCAACGAAACGAAACCGGAATTCGAAGGCGATTATACGGTAGTGTTGTTCTCTTTTGTAAAGCCTTTGAAGAAGAGCCCGGAAGCGCTGGGCAACCAATTAGGCCAGGCGCTCCTCGAGGCGAACCCCGGCCTGTTTACCGCTTTCAACGTCATCAAGGGCTTCCTCAATCTGACCATCGCCAATGGCTACTGGCTCGACTTCCTGCACCGCGAGCATGACAACCAGGCGTTCGGCCGGCGTCCGCGCATGGGCAAGAAGGTCATGATCGAATATTCTTCGCCCAATACCAACAAGCCGTTACATCTAGGCCACCTGCGTAATAATTTCCTGGGCTGGAGCATCGCCGAGATCTACAAGGCCAACGGATACGATATCGTCAAGACCTGCATCGCCAACGACCGCGGCATCCACATCTGCAAGAGCATGATCGCCTGGCAGCTGTTCGCGGGCGGCGCCACACCCGAGAGCACGGGCATCAAGGGCGACCATCTCGTCGGGGATTATTATGTGCTGTTCGGCGCCGAGCTGAAGAAGCAGGTGGCAGAGCTGGTGGCCAGCGGAATGACCCAGGAGACGGCCGAAAAAGAGGCGCCCATCATGAAGGCGGCCCAACAGATGCTCGTCGACTGGGAAGCAGGCCAGCCCGAGGTGATCGCCCTCTGGAAGAAAATGAACAGCTGGGTCTATGCCGGATTCGATGCCACCTACCGGCGGATCGGCAGCGACTTTGATAAGGTCTATTACGAGAGCAATACCTACCTGCTCGGCAAAGAGCTGGTGGAGCAGGGCCTGCAGAAAGGCGTATTCGAAAAAGAGGCCGACGGCAGCATCTGGATCGACCTGACCGCGGATGGCCTCGATCGCAAGATCGTCCAGCGCAAGGACGGCACCGCCGTCTATATGACCCAGGACATCGGCCTGGCCGTCAGGAAGAACGATGAATACCATAGCGATCTGAGCGTCTATGTGGTGGGCGACGAGCAGAACTATCACTTCAAGGTGCTGAAGCTCATCTGCCAGAAACTAGGCCTGCCTTCCGCCGATGGCATCTTCCACCTGAGCTATGGAATGGTCGAGCTGCCAACGGGCCGGATGAAGACCCGGGAAGGAACGGTCGTGGATGCCGATGACATCCTGGACGAGATGGTAACGGAGGCGGAACGAAAGACCAGAGAACAAGGCAAGACCGATGGCTTCACCCTCGACGAGCTGGAGGAGCTGTATGAGACCATCGGCCTGGGTGGCCTGAAGTTCTTTCTGCTGCGCGTCGACCCGAAGAAACGGATGGTGTTCAATCCCGAAGAATCCATCGACCTCCATGGCTATACCGCGACCTTTGTACAATATGCTTATGCGCGCATCCGCAGCATTTTGCGGAAAGAGGGCGACGCCATCGCCGGGACGGTGACAGGCGGCCTCCTGCCATTGGAGAAAGCGCTGACCAGCACCCTGGAACGGTTTCCCGCTGTCCTCGACCAGGCCTGCCAGGAGATGAGCCCCTCGGTAGTGGCGTCCTATGCCTTCGACCTGGCCAAGACCTACAATTCCTTTTATGCGGAACATAGCGTCGGCAATGCCGAAACGCCGGATAAGAAGATCCTCCGCCTGCAGATAGCCCGGATGACGGCGACCGTCCTCCGCACGGCATTGAACCTCCTTGGAATAAGAGTTCCGGAAAGAATGTGAGCCCGGCGGTCGCAGTGCCGCACCCCTGTCGGTTGCGCCTATTTGAGGACGATCCCGCCCAGCGGCGGCAGATGCACGGTTAGCTCATGCCAGTCTTCCTCTCCTGTGGACCTCACCGGTATCGCCGGGTTGTTGGTGTCTCCCGTTCCCCAGTATTTGCGATCGTCGCTATTGAATATCTCCTTCCAGGCATCCTTGCCCCTGGCATAGACCTTCCAGTCCCGGCGCACCGTCGGCGTCATATTCAGGATGACGAGCACGTCACTAGCGGTGTCCTTACCCTTCCGCCGATAGACGATGACGCCTTCTTCGCGATGCCGCAGGTCCGCCCATTCGAAGCCGTACATATTGAACTGGTTCTCGTACAACGCCGGCTCGCCGCGCAGCAGCCCGTTGAGGTCGCGCACGCAGTCCTTGAGCAGGCGGTGGGAGTCATATTTCAGCAGGCCCCAGGGGAGCTCGGTCTTGTAATTCCATTCCGTCGTAGCCCCGAACTCATTGCCCATGAAGAGGAGCTTCCCGCCGGGATGCGTCAGCATATAGGTATAGAGCAGCCGCAGGTTGGCGAACTTCTGCCAGTCGTCGCCCGGCATCTTGTAGAGCATCGGCGACTTGCCATGCACGACCTCGTCGTGGCTCAGCGGCAGCACGAAGTTCTCGTCGTAATAGTACATCATGCTGAACGTGAACTTGTCCTGGTGATGCCGCCGGTGGACGGGGTCCAGCTTGAAGTAGTCCAGAGTGTCATGCATCCAGCCCATCATCCATTTCATGCCGAAACCCAGTCCGCCCGCAAAGGTCGGCCGGCTCACTCCCGGCCAGTCTGTCGCCTCCTCGGCTATCGTCTGCACGTCGGGGAAGTCCCTGAATACGGTGGCATTGAGGTCCTTGATGAAGGCGATGGCTTCCAGGTTGCCGTCCCCGCCATATTCGTTCGGCTCCCAGCCCCCTGCCTTCCGGGAATAGTTGAGCTTCAGCATGGAGCTCACGGCGTCCACGCGGATGCCGTCGATATGATACTTATCCAGCCAGAACCGGGCATTGCTGATCAGGAACGATTTGACTTCGCCCCGGCTGTAGTTGAAGATATAGCTATTCCAGTCCGGATGGAAGCCCTTGCGCATGTCCGCATATTCATAGGTGTTGGCCCCGTCGAAAAGGTAGAGCCCATGATAGTCGTAAGGAAAATGGCTGGGCACCCAGTCCAGTATCACCCCGATGCCTTCTTTGTGAAAGGCCTCCACCAGCGCCATAAAACCCTGCGGATCGCCGAAACGGGAAGTGGCGGCATAATAGCCCGTACCCTGGTAGCCCCAGCTCCCGTCAAAGGGATGTTCCATCACCGGCATCAGCTCCACATGCGTGAACCCCATTTGCTTGACATACGGCACCAGCAGCTCACGGATCTGCGCATAGGTGTTATACCGCTCTTCGTCGTTGGGGTCCGGCCGCATCCAGCTGGCGAGATGAACTTCGTAGATGCTCCACGGCGCATCCAGGGAGTTATGCGCCTTCCGGGAAGCCATCCAATCCGCGTCCTGCCAAAAATAATTCAGCTCCCAGGTTATGGAAGCCGTCCTTGGCCGCATCTCCCAGAAATACGAATAGGGATCGCCCTTGTCCAGCTCGCCGCCGTTGTATCCTTTAATATGATATTTATAGGATTCGCCCGTCGGGATGCCGGGAATGAACCCTTCCCAGATGCCGGAATGGTCCAGCCGGACGAAGAGCGGATGCTGATAGGGCTGCCAGTTGTTGAAATTCCCGATGACGGAGATCGCCGTGGCATTCGGCGCCCAGACCGCGAAATAGTACCCCTCTTTACCCAGCACTGTCATACGGTGCGATCCCATGAGCTCATATATGCGGTAGTGCGTGCCTGCCTGGAAATTTCGGATGTCCTCGTCCGTGAAAAGCGAGTAGTTCCATACCGGTTTGGTCGAATCCACGAAATGCACCTCTTCGTATCTTTGATCTGCGGTTGCTGCCATAGCGTGTCTTTAACGTAAATTTAAGGCATCGCCTGTTGTAAATCCTTGTTTTTGAAATTAATTTCAGGCCGCTAATCACCATGCTCCTTATGCCAAAGCTGATCTGCCTCTTATCCTGCTGTCTTTTTCTTTGGATGTCCGCCGGGGCACAAACTTCGCACCTCAGCGGCCATGTCGCCGACACTGCTGAGCAGAAACACCTGTCCAATGCTTCCATCCTCCTGCTGCGCCCTGCCGACTCCGTACTCATCCGCTTCACCCGCAGCGACGCCTCCGGTAATTTTCAGCTCAACCATATCCCCCCGGGCCATTACCTGCTGGTAGTCACCTACCCGAACTATGCCGATTACGTGGACGAAGTCGACGCCAAAGACACCGCGGGCGTGATCCTGCCGCCCATCCCGATGGTGCTGAAGAGCAAGCTGCTGGAGACGGTAGTGGTCAACGGCAGCAAAGGCTCCGTACGCATAAAGGGGGATACCACGGAATTCAATGCGGATAGCTTTCGCACGGAGGCAGGCGCTTCGGTGGAAGACCTGCTGAAGAAGCTGCCCGGCATCCAGGTCGACCGCAACGGTAAGATCACCGCCCAGGGCGAGACCGTCAAGAAAGTGCTGGTCGACGGCGAAGAGTTCTTCGGGGACGACCCTACCCTGGTCACCCAGAACCTGCGTGCCGATATGGTCGCCGGTGTCCAGGTCTACGATAAGAAGAGCGACCAGGCTAATTTTACCGGCATCGACGACGGCCAGCGGGAGAAAACGATCAACCTCAAGCTCAAGGACAATAAGAAGAACGGCTATTTCGGCCGCGCGACAGCCAGCGCCGGCACCGACGGCTACTACGACGAAGAACTGATGGCCAACTATTTCAGGAAGAAGGAAAAGCTTGCCGCCTATGGCATCATCTCCAACACTGGCAAGACAGGTCTCAACTGGAACGAGCGCGACAACTACGGCCAGAGCATCCTGGGCTCGGCAGACGTAGACGAGACCACCGGCAGCATTATGATCGAGAACAACGGCGACGACCTGGACACCTGGTCCGGCCGCTATGAAGGACAGGGGTTCCCCTCGGTCAAGACCGGCGGCCTGCATTTCAACAACAAGTGGGATGACGATCTGCAGTCTCTCAATGGCAACTACAAATACATGGACCTCAACGTCAAGGGCAACAGCACCACCAACACTGAGAACATCCTGCCCGACACCCTCTATTACAACAATCAGCGCCAGACCTTTAATAACCAGATCATCCGCCATACCGTAGACGGCACTTACGAGGTCAAGTTCGACTCCACCTCCACCCTGAAGATCATGGCCAACGGCGGCACCGACCACAAGACGACCTTCAATCAGTTCCAGTCCGATTACCTCGCCAGCGACAGCAGCCTCGTCAACTCCAGCGCCCGGACCACCTCTACCACAGGCGACAAACGCGTCG
>JAMFRX010000493.1 GCA_026224995.1 Puia dinghuensis | reverse complement strand
GGTCAGCCCGGTTCTTCCGAGCAGGTGCGGGTGCGGGGTACGACCTCTATTAATGGCAGCGACCCGCTGTATGTAGTGGATGGGGTTCCGTTGGACGGCGGCGGACTGGATTACCTGAACCCCGCCGATATCGAATCCATTGAAGTATTGAAAGACGCGGCCAGCGCAGCCATCTACGGAGCGCGAGCCGCCGCTGGCGTCATCCTGGTGACCACTAAGAAGGGGAAATCCGGAACGATGCGGGTGAGCTACGACGGTTATTACGGCAGTCAGGAGCCGGCCCGGAAGCTGCATCTGCTGGATGCCGAGCAATATGCCACGCTGCGCAACGAATCTTCGCTGGCAGGCGGGAAAGGCGTTGTATTTGCCAATCCTGCATCGTTGGGCAAGGGCACGGACTGGCAGAGCCAGATCTTCAACAATAGCGCCAGCATCATGAGCCACCAGATAGGCTTCAGTGGGGGAACGGACAAGTCCACCTTCTACTCTTCGCTGGGTTATTTCGATCAGAATGGCATCGTAGCATCGCCCATCTCCTGGTATAAAAGATTGACGGCACGGTTTAACGGGTCCCACAAGATCAAGCCCTGGTTGACTTTCGGCGAGAATATCGGCTATTCATATATCAGGAATCAGGGGTTGGGCAATACGAACAGCGAATTCGGCGGCCCGCTGAGCTCGGCCATCAATCTGGACCCCGTGACGCCGGTGGTGATCACCGATCCGACCATCTTAAACGATCCTGGGAGCATCTACAATAAGGAGCCGGTGGTACGCGACGCATTAGGCCGCCCTTATTCCATCTCCAACTATGTCGGCCAGGAAGAGACCAATCCGTTGGCTTATATAAAAACGCAGCAAGGGAATGGGTACAACTGGTCTCACAATATTGTGGCCGATGGCTTTGTCGGCATCTCGCCGATCAAGGGCCTGGATATCAGAAGCACCATCGGGACGAAACTGGCTTTTTACGGTAGCAATAGCTTCTCGCCAATTTATTACCTGAACGGGTCCCAAGGCAATACCATTACCAATTATTACCGCGATGCCGAGCAGGTATTCATATGGGACTGGGAAAACACGGCCTCGTATAACCGGCATTTCGGCCTGCACAATGTTACGGCGCTTATAGGCCAGAGCGCCTGGGAACAAACTGGTTCCGGCATCAATGGTAATTTTCAGTATATGCCGGTCACCAGTCTGGGACAGGCCACGCCCAACTACAGCCTGCCGAATGCGGACAAGGTCGCCGGTGGGTATGACAATGTAGCGCATACCGTAAGCTCGGAATTCGCCCGGCTTAACTATAGCTATGATGAAAAGTACCTGTTGGAAGGCCAGCTGAGAAGGGATGGGTCGGACAGGTTTGGGGCCAACCACAAATACGGTTATTTTCCCGGTGGTATGGCAGGATGGGTGGTCTCGCGGGAGAATTTTTTCCCGACCAACAATACGCTCACCTTCCTGAAGATCCGGGGCAGCTATGGGGTTACCGGTAGCGACAATCTTGCGGAATTCGCCTATGTCTCGACGGTCAGCGGCGGACGCAACTATACGTTCGGCAACAACTACGAGATCGGCTACAGTCCCAATGCGCCGCCCAATCCCAATCTCAAATGGGAACAGACCACGCAGACCGATATAGGTTTGGAAGCCGAGCTGTTCCATGCTATAAATGTGGATTTCGACATCTACAACAAGAAGACGACGGGGATGCTGCTGACCGAGCAGTTGCCTTTGTATGTAGGCGCCAGCTCCAGTCCTATCGGTAATATCGCGGACATGACCAATAAGGGCATCGAGCTGGAGGTCCGGTATAAGAAACAGGTGGGCAAGGTGCTCCTGGGGCTGAGCGCCAATGGGTCTCTGCTGCAGAACAGGGTGACCTCCCTGGGCGTTACGCCTTATCTGACTGGAGCCGTCAATCAATCCAGCTTGTATGAGCTGAGCCGTACCACTCCCGGGTATGCCATCGGTTCGTTCTACGGATTCAAGACCTTGGGCATCTTTCAGACGCAGGCGGACGTCAATAACTACGTGAATAAATCCGGCCAGATGCTCCAGCCAAATGCCAAGCCCGGCGACTTCAAATGGGCCGACCTGGATGGGGATGGAACGATAAGCCCTTCGGACCGGACCTTTATCGGCGACCCGACCCCGAAATATACGTTTGGGTTCACCGCCACCGCTGCCTGGAATGGCTTCGATATCGTAGTCTTCGGGCAAGGTGCGGGCGGCAATAAGATCTACCAGGGGCTGCGCCGTTTGGACATCCAGACCGCGAACTATTCCACCAGGGCGCTTAACCGGTGGACGGGTCCCGGCACTTCCAATGATTATCCCCGGCTGGTGGATGGCGATCCGAATAACAACTTTACTTATCCCAGCGCCTTCAACCTGGAGTCGGGCACCTATTTCCGCATCAAGAACCTGCAGATCGGATACACCCTGCCCCAGAGCCTCGTTCGGAAGGCGACCCTGCAGAAGGTCAGGGTATATGTGAGCGGCTACAATCTGATCACCTTTACTCATTATACCGGTTACGATCCCGAGATCGGTGGTGGAACCAATACCAGCATCGACCGGGGCTTTTATCCGCAGGCCCGTTCATTCCAGGCAGGCTTAAGCGTCGGATTCTAACGATTAAAAACGAACATTATGAAAAGAACAACCTTACTATATTGCGCTCTGTTCGCCGGCACTGTGCTGAGCGTGGTGGCTTGCAAAAAGAGCTTCCTGACGGTAAACCCTGAAGGCACTCAAACTGAAAGTGATTATTACCAGACGCCGGACGAGGCGTTTGCCGGACTGGTGGCGGCTTACAATCCGTTATCCTGGACGGTGGTGAGCTCCTATGCACCCAAGATGGTGCTGTTGAGCCTGGCTTCCGACGAATGTTATTCGGGCGGCGGTTCCAATAGCGATAACCCCGGCTTCCAGGCCTGGAATAATTATACCCTGACTTCCGCCACGCCAAACGTTCCGCCCGATCTGTGGAGCAGGAATTTCACCGGCATTTATCGTGTCAATACCATGCTGGGGAAGATCGGCGACGTACCGGGGCTCACCGCGGACCTCAAGGCCCAGTATACGGCGGAGATGCAATTCCTTCGCGCCTATTATTATTTCGACCTGGTAAGGGAGTTCGGGAATGTTCCCCTGATCCTCGCCGTACTGGACCAGAGCCAGTTCTATACGCAGCTGCAGGCGAAACCCGCCGATGTATATGCGCAGATAGAGAAGGACCTGACTGCGGCTATCCCTAATTTACCGGCGACGGTAGATGCGGCAACTGAAGGCGGTCGTGTCACCAAGGGTGCGGCGCAGGCTATGCTCGGGAAAGTGATCATCTATGAGAACAACAATGCACGGATGCAGGAGGCGGCCACCGACCTCGAGCAGGTGAATACTTCGCCAAACTATCATTTGCTGCCCAACTATGCGGACATTTTCGATCCGGGCAATAAGTTCAATGCCGAGAGCATTTTCGAGGTCGTACACACGGCGGCTGCCGGTAAGGGCTGGGGCAACTGGCCAAATTTCGACGGCAACGTCGGGGTACAGATGGTCGGGCCGCGCGGCTATACCGGACCCACCTTTGAGTCGGCTGCGGCGGGCTATGGCTTCGCCCCCGTTACGCTAGACCTGGTGAATTTATTGAAGAACGATCCCCGGTATGCGGCTACTATCGTCAATATCGACAGCCTGTCTAAGGCCGGGGTCTGTACCTATTCGCCCGGTTATCTGAACACGGGGTATTTCATCCGGAAA
Organism: Puia dinghuensis; assembly: GCA_026224995.1. Lineage (GTDB taxonomy): Bacteria > Bacteroidota > Bacteroidia > Chitinophagales > Chitinophagaceae > Puia > Puia dinghuensis_A. The sequence goes on along the minus strand of JAMFRX010000493.1, from coordinate 3,030 downwards.
TATGCTCCGCTGGCTGCCTTCCAGGGTACGGTGGGCAATATCGAGCTCAACTGGACCAACGATGAGATCGAGATCCGGCTGGCCGACACTTACCTGCTTGAAGCCGAGGCGCTGATCAGAGGCGGGGGTGATGCCGGCAGGGCGCAGACGCTGCTGGATGCCGTTCGGTCGAGGGTAGGTCTGGCTTCCGTGCCTGTGACCCTGGATGCGATCTATAACGAGCGCCGGATGGAGCTCGCTACGGAAGGGCACCGCTGGTTCGATCTGGTCCGCACCGGTCAGGCAGCGACAGTGCTGGCATCAAAGGGATTTCAGCCTAACAAGAACGAAGTATTGCCCATACCGCTGTCGGAGCTGAACAATACCAAATTGGTACAAAATCCAGGATACAATTAATCAAACCTTAAATCATTGCCATATGCGAAATAGTCTTTCTTCCAATTTTTGGCTGGCGGTGCTGCTGATGACGATTGGCATCGGCGGCTGTACACCCGACAATAAGACACCTGCCATGGGTGCCTTACCCAAGGCCAGCTTTACCGTTACACAGTTAACCGGGGTGAACAACACTTTTGTCGCTTCCGCCTCCACATCAGGTATTTTCGGCTGGTATTGGGCCACGGGGAGCGGGGCGCCGGTGCCGGGGACTGCGAGCGACACCATCCATTTCTCTCAGCATGGAAATTATAGGATCATCCTGACGGCGGTGGGCAACGCCGGATATGATACAGCTTCGCAGGTCGTTTCCGTGGCGAACGACGATCTGGGAAATACCCTCCTCGCGGGTGGAACGCTCGATACGGCCAGTTCATCCAGCTGGACCACGCTGAATACCGGTGGTGCGCAGACGACTTTTACGTTTACGCCGACCGGGTTGGTCCTGAGCAATAGCGGAAACACCAATGGTGGCGTCTACCAGGCCATTCAGGTCCAGGCCGGAGTGAACTATAAATTTTCCGCCATAGTATCAGGCGGTGGTATCACCGATTCATGGGTGGAATTCTACATTGGCGCAACAGTACCTACGCAGGGATCCGACTATACGGACAATAAGATCTATTCGCTGAACTGGTGGTCCGGCTGCGGCATAGGAGCTTTCAATGGGAACGTCGTGGCCATTGGCTGTTCGGGTGCCGGACCAACTTCCGGGACGATCTCGTTTGCCACCAGCGGAACCTACTATGTGGTGATCAAGGCCGGAAGTTCCGGTGGTACGCTGGGATCGGGCGGGGTGACTGTGGCCGATATTGCGTTGGATCATTGATAGAAGCACGGACCATCAACTAAAATCGACAAATGAAAACTATGATCAGACCCCTGCTATATCTCGTGCTCCTTGGGACGACGGGCTGTTCCAAGGGCAGTAAGGGCGGCGGCCAGTCGAATACTGGCAGCCAGCCGACGGTGAAGGTTAGCAACGTGACGCAGGACCGGGGAACGCAGACTTCGGCTTTCCGGTTCTACATCGATCTGAGCGCTGCCAGCACGCAGGCCGTTTCGGTAAGCTATGCGACCTCGGACGGCACGGCGAAGGCAGGAGTCGATTATTCCGCTGCGACGGGCTCGATATCGATTGCGGCCGGTCAGACGGAAGCCTATGTCGACGTGCCTGTAACGGGCGACAGCCTGCGGCAGGCCGACCAGACCTTTTATCTTTCCCTGAGCAATCCCACCAATAGTGTGTTGGGTACGGCAAAGGCTACGGGCACCATCGTCAACTCCGACCTGCAATACCTGCCTACCGATCCAACGGGCTATACGACCCCCACGAGCTATCCGGGCTATCATCTGGCCTGGAGTGACGAGTTCAGCGGGAATGCGTTAAGCACGGCCAACTGGAACTATGAGCTGGGCGGTACCGGCTGGGGCAACAACGAACTGGAGAACTATACTAATCGTACGCAGAATGCCTTTGTGTCGGCGGGAAACCTGATCATAGAAGCGCGAAAGGAATCTTATGGCGGCAACAGCTATACCTCGGCGCGGCTGACCACCCAGGGCAAGCAACAGTTTGCCTCCGGGCGGATCGACATCCGGGCCAAGCTGCCGGTATCCAAGGGGATGTGGCCGGCGCTTTGGATGCTGGGTTCCAATATTTCCACTGTTCCCTGGCCCGGCTGTGGGGAGACGGATATCATGGAGCTGGTAGGCAGCGCTCCCAGCCAGGTCACGGGTTCGCTCCACTGGCAGCAAACGGGAGGCGCCGAAGGCACCTACAATAACAACTACGATCTTTCCACCGAGGATTTCAGTCAGCAGTTCCATGTCTTCAGCATTATCTGGCAGACCGACAGCGTGCAGTTCCTGGTAGATGATCAGATCTATGTGAAGGGTGGCGCGTCGAATGTCACGAGTGGGACCTATCCGTTCAATGCACCGTTCTTTTTTATTTTCAATGTGGCGGTAGGCGGCGACTGGCCGGGGCCGCCGGATGCGACGACGATCTTTCCACAGCGGATGTTCGTAGACTATGTGCGGGTATTCCAACAATAAATGCGTTTGTATGAAAACGAATAAGAGCTTACACTTTATCCTTGCATTTCTCCTATTAGATGTGGTGGGTGGCTGCAGCAAGAAAAGCAGTCCGTCGCTGGTCACTCCGCCGCCGACGGACACCACCACTAAGACTGTCGTTACCGGCCAGGTGTCGCTCTGGCTGACGAACCCTGACAAGACGGCCCTTTTCCAGCAGCAGAATGTGGCCTTGAACTTTGGTTCGGGGCTGGCCGTCCAGCCGGTGATCACTGTCGATACGACCCAGACCTATCAGACCATCGATGGTTTTGGGTATGCCCTTACGGGTGGCAGCGCGCAGCTGATCTATGGGTTGCCGACGGCGCAGCGGCAGGCTTTGGAGCAGGAGCTCTTTGCGACGGACAGCACGCATATCGGCGTCAGCTATCTACGGCTGACCATCGGGGCTTCAGATATGAGCGCCCGGGTGTTCTCCTATGACGACAATGCTTCGCCGGCCGCACCCGATACGACGCTGGCTAATTTCGACCTGTCCGATGATAAAACTTATTTAGT
>JAMFRX010000060.1 GCA_026224995.1 Puia dinghuensis | reverse complement strand
GGCGTATGTCAGCGCCAATCCGCTGGTAGCCGGTTCCGAGCTACAGATGATCAACGAGCAGTATTGGGTAGCCTCTTTTATGGATGAAACCGAGTCCTGGGCTAACTGGAGAAGAAGCAATTTCCCGGTGCTGACGCCCGTCAGCTACACCGGGAATGCCACCAATGGCACTATTCCTCGCCGGTATACCTATTCGACCGTGGAGGCCGCGACCAATGCAACGAATTATGCCGCCGCTGTTTCCGGTCTGAGCAAAGGAGATAAGATGACTTCCAGCGTGTGGTGGGATAAACAATAGTAGAGCTTGACCATTCAAAACGAGAGCGGGTCCCCTGAGGGACCCGTTTTTTATTTGATCTTGAAAGTGATGACGTGTTCGCCGATGGGTTTGTCCTGCAAGGCCGGCGGGATATCGATGACGAGCTGCTTGCCGTTCTGATGCCATTTGAGCTCGCCTTTTCTGCCAAGGATGGAGATATGGCTTTTGGTTTTGGCCGTGAATTTGTCGATCGTCACCCGGGCAGGGAGGATCACCTCCCGGCCTTCACCGAGGTAGAAGGCGTAGACTGCGGAGCTATCCTTTGCCTGGGTGAGATAGACGTTGCCGGAAGACCAGGGAAAAATGGTCCTGCTGCTGTAGATGCCTTCGCCGTTGATGCGAAGCCAGTCGCCCATTTCCTTGAGGCGGGAATAGGCTGTATCATCCCAGTCACCGTCCGGCGAAGGGCCTACGTTCAGCAGGAAGTTGCCGCCGCGCGCGACGATCTTTACCAGCAGCTGGACCAGCATGGTCGTGGACTTGTAGTGATCATGCGGCGCGTAACTCCAGGAATCGCCCATGGTCATGCAGGTCTCCCAGGGATCGTCCATAGGGTGCTCGGGGATCTGCTGCTCAGGGGTAGTATAGTTCTCGTATTCCCCCGGCACGCTGCGGTCGACGACGATGAGTCCGGGCTGATGGTTGCGGGCCATGGCGGCGATCCCGGGCATGTTGACGTCCTGGTCGTAGTGAATGCCCTGCTGCCAGTCGATGGCCTGGTTAACGGTAGACAGCGGGCGTACCCAGCCGCCGTCGAGCCAGAGCAGGTCCATGCGGCCATAGCCCGTCATGAGCTCTTCTATCTGGTTGTAGGTATAATCTTTAAAAGCTTTCCAGCGTTCGGGATATTTAGCGGGGTCGTAATCGACGTTGCGGTCCTTCGGCGGGAAATAGGGCCACCAGTAATTTTCACTATGCCAGTCGGGCTTCGAAAAATAAGCGCCGATCAGGAAATCGTCTGCGCGAAAGGCGCTGAACACCTCTTTGGCGACATTGCTCCGCGGGTTGGAAGAAAAAGGGGTCTTCGAAGACGTGATCTTATAATCCGTTTGTTTGGTGTCGAACATACAAAATCCGTCGTGGTGCTTGGTGGTGAAGACCACGTACTTCATGCCTGCGTCTTTGGCTGCCGCGGCCCACTTCTCCGGGTTGAAGTGCGTTGGGTTGAAAGTAGTCTGCAGGTTCTCGTAGGCATGCACGTAATCGTAATAGCTGGCGGAATTAGGTCCCCGTCTTTGTGTCCACCCTTCGTCTTCGGGGCAGATGCTCCAGCTTTCTACGATGCCCCACTGGCTATAGGTCCCCCAGTGCATCAGGAGGCCGAATTTCCGGTCCTCCCATTGGGTCAGCCTGGCGTGTACCAGGGTGTCGGCAGGCTTGAAATAGACGTCGTAGTGGTTGGTCTTCCATAATGCGTAGCGCTTGTACTGTGTAGCGAGCCGGCCCTGGAAGTCCATGTAGTTGCGGCTGGCCTTGGGGCTCCAGAGGACTTCCGACAATGCGCTCAGCCGGGGGAACAGCATATATTCCACTTTGCCGGGGTTGGTCATGTATTCCGTCCAGAGGTTCGCCTGCGCGCCAAGGATATAGCCGGCTTCGTCGGCGGTGAGGACGGCGGGAACAGGCTCGTAGCTGTAGACCTTTTCCAATGGCAGGTAGCCGCCGATGGTGAGGGTGTCGTCGTTATGCGTTTGTGCGTGATCGAAATAACAGTATTCGCCGGGTGTCATGATCACGTTGTGGTGCTGCTGCGCCGCCTGGATGCCGCCTTTCTCTCCCCGCCAGCTCATGATCGTGGCATTGGGGGCGATGCCGCCTTCCAGGATCTCGTCCCAGCCGATGATGCGTTTGCCTTTGCTGTTGACATATTTCTCTATGCGCTGTACGAACCAGCTTTGCAGCTCGTCTTCGTTCTTGAGTCCCAGCTCCTTCATACGTTGCTGGCATTTGGGGCAGGCTTTCCAGCTATCCTTGGGGCATTCGTCGCCGCCGATATGGATATAGGGCGCGGGGAAGAGCGCCATCGTCTCGTCGAGAACGTCTTCCAGGAAATGGAAGACGCTGTCGTTGCCGGCGCAATACACATCCTTGAAGACGCCCCAGGATTGCTGAACATGGTAGGGGCCGCCTGTGCAGCCCAGCCAGGGATAGGCCGTGAGCGCCGCGGAGGAATGGCCCGGCAGCTCGATCTCGGGGATGATGGTTACATAGCGGTCGGCGGCATACTTCACCACTGCTTTGATCTCTTCCTGGGTATAATAGCCGCAGTGCGGGGTGCTATCGTTGCCCGTTCCGGGATTGTGGCCGATGATGGTGCCGCTGCGGCATGAGCCCACCTGGGTGAGCAGGGGATATTTTTTGATCTCGATGCGCCAGCCCTGGTCTTCGGTAAGGTGCCAGTGGAAGTAGTTCATCTTATGCAGGGCGATGAAGTCGATATAACGTTTCACGAATTCCACCGAAAAGAAATGGCGGCCTACGTCGAGATGGAGGCCACGGTAGGCGAAGCGGGGATAGTCGTGGATCGTCACTGCCGGGATGGCCAGCTTGCCCGCGGCGGAAAGCCGTACGTTCGGCCCGTTGGGAGTAGTCTGGAATGGGCTTAGGGGCAGGAGCTGAATGAGGGTCTGAATACCGTAGAAGGTACCGGAGTGGGTGTAGCCGGTAATGGTGATGGCGTCCGGGGTGGACTCCAGATCATAGCGGCCATCGACGGGGCTGCGATCGGTAGGGCTGGCGCTGCCGTCGGCCTTTGTCTTTAGCGCGATATAGTGAGCAGATGGCTGTCCGCCTTTGCTTATGTGCAGGCGCAGACCATAGAATTGTTGGAGATAGTCGTTGAAGAAAGTCGCCGCCCGGGCATCCGAGTCATCGGCCACAAGGACCGTGTTGGCGTCGAGCAGGAAGCTGCCGGGATGCCACTGGGTGCTCACGGGTGCCGGGATGATGGCGGCGGGTGGGTTCTGTGCATGGGAGAGGAGGCCCGGGCTCAACAGCCCGAGCAACAGCAGGAGGCGAATGTAGTTGGTCATGTAACGAATATAGGGCAAAATGCCGGCTTTCAATGCAGGACCGGCAGCACTACCCCGCTGGGGTGTGTGGCGTCATGGTAGATGCGGATGGTGGCTTTTTGAAAATCCGTTTCGCTGGCAGTCGGAATATTGACGAAGGTCTGTGGGTTGAGGTCGACCAGCGGGAACCAGGAGCTTTGCACCTGGATCATGATGCGATGTCCGGGCTTGAACGTATGGGCGATCTCGTTCATGTCGAAGGCGACTTCGGCAACCTGGTTCGCTACGAGCGCTTCAGGCTTCTCGTAGCTGTTGCGGAACTTGCAACGGAAGACCTCCGCACGGACGAGGCGTTGATAACCTTCCGGATTGGGGGAGGCGATGATGCCATCCGCTGCGCCCGGCAGCACGTCGATGACTTTGACGATGAGGTCGGCATCGGTGCCGGTGGAAGAGAGGAAGATATCGGCTTTCAGCCGGCCGGTGACGGTGATCGCCTCGGTGAGGGGTGCGGACTCGTAGGAGAGCACGTCCTTGCGTTGGGCTGCGAAGCGCTGGTCGGTGATGATGTATTGGTTGTCGCGTCCGCCGTGGACGCCGTCGATATAGGGGACGGGGTTGGCGGGGTCGCTTATGTATTCGTCGTAGCTGCCAGCAGCCGTGGGCGTCTCTTTAGACAGCCCGGCTTTTGGTCCAAGGAAGAATTTTACGGGCTGCGCTTCCTTTGGCGGCCAGGTGGTATACTGCTTCCATTGGTTAGAGCCAGTCTCGAAGACCGTCGCTTCGGCCAACGGCGCGGCCGCGGAGTCCTGCAGGTAGTGGTTGAAGAAAGCTGTCTCGAGGGTATGGTAATACTCGTTGACGTTCTGCTGGAAGTCGAGGGGGCCGAACTTCGTCCAATTTCCCGCGGCCCAGGCGCCATGTGTCCAGGGACCCATGACCAGGTGATTGTCGTTGGGTGAGGACTGCTGTTCGATCGCTTCGTAGGTGCGAAGCGCGCCGAACATATCCTCTGCGTCGAACCAGCCGCCTACTACCAGAACGGCGGGCTTGATATCCTTCAGATGAGTGCGGATGTTGCGGGCCTTCCAGTAGTCGTCATAGGTGGCATTCCCGATGTATTCGTTCCAGATCTTTCCGTTGTTGTTGAAATATTGAGCGTTGTTGCTGTTCTTTAGCGGGCCGAGCTGGAGGAAGAATTTATAGGCGTCCGGGATGTTGACCTTGAAGATATTTCCGCCATAGCTCTTTACCGGCATCGGCCGTTTCACGTCGAAGAAATTGTCGAAGTCGAAGTTATCCAGCAGGAAGAAGGCGCCGTTGTGGTTGGCGTCATCGCCGATGAATTCGTCGGTCACGGGCGCCTGTGGCGATACGGCTTTTATGGCCGGGTGAGCGTTGGGCAGAGATGCAGAAGCGTAGAATCCGGGATAGGATATACCCCAGAGGCCTACCCGCCCGTTGTTGTTGTCTACATTTTTCAGCAGCCAGTCGATCGTGTCCCAGGTATCCGTGCTCTCATCCGTTCCTTTGGAGCTTGTATTGTCTTTGGCCGGCGTCATCTCCTGGAATTCGCCTTCGCTCATATAGCGGCCGCGCACATCCTGGTAGACGACGATATAGCCGTCGTGCATGAGTTTCTGGTTTGGGCCGAGGCTGCGTTTATATGTCGAATCGTAGGGCCCTGCCGAATACGGGGTGCGCTCCATCAGGAAAGGGTGGGGGCGGCTGTGGTCTTTGGGCGAATAGATCACGGTATACAGTCGTTTACCGTCGCGCATGGGGATATAGCTTTCCCGTTTATCAAAGTTGTTCTTCACATAATCGAGATCGGCGGCGCGGCGGTCCTGGGCAGTGCACATCGCCGGGAGGAGCAGGACAAGCCATAGCAGCCAGGGCGTGCGTGTGAAGCGTGGCAATGATGTAGCGGCAAGCGGGTGTTTCATATAGTTATTTTAGGACGGACAGGATGATCCGGGAAGGGTGTTCTGCGTCATGGAATACGCGGATGGTCTCCTTCTGGAAGTCGCTGTCTTCGGCCGTGTAAATGTCCACAAATTTTTGCGGATTACGGTCGACAAGAGGGAACCAGGAACTCTGGATCTGGATCATCAGCCGGTGCCCTTTCTTAAAGGTATGGGCCAGGTCGGAGATGGCCCATTTTACTGTCTCCACCTTGCCGGGAGCAAAGGGCGTGGGCTTTTCGAAGCTTTCGCGGAAGCGGCCGCGCATTACCTCGCCGTGGACAAGCATCTGGTAGCCGCCCATGGGATAGCCTGCGGGATTATCGTGTCCCCGCGCCGGCAGGGCAGCCTGGGGCGTATAGCTGAAGTCGTCGGGGAAGACGTCGATGACCTTGACGATGAAATCGGCGTCGGTGCTGCTGAGGCTCACTTTGAGGTCGGCGATGACGGGACCGGCGAGGGTGAGGTCTTCCTGCAATACCGGTGTCTGGAAGGTCAGCACATCCGGGCGGCGGGAGGCGAAGCGCTGGTCATCGGTCATGTATTCCCGGGTGCGGAAGAAGTGCACGTCCTCCGTGTAAGGGACGGGATGGGCCGGGTCGCTGACGTATTCGCTGGGACTGCTCTTGCCTGAGGGCGCGGTCCATGCCAGACCGCCGTCGGCTTGCAGGTAGATAGGCTGATCCGTGGATTGTTTAGGCGGCCACTGGTCGAACTGTTTCCATTCGTTGGCGCCGCCGAAGAAGACGGTGGCCGCGGGGAGCTTTGGGTCGGCCCCTTTTCCTTTGAGGTAGTAGTCGAAGAAGGGGATCTCGATCGTGTTCTGATACCAAAAGGAAGTGTTGGAGCCGAATTGTACATTGCCGAGATGGGTGCCGTCATTGGAGGCCCACTCGCCATGGTACCAGGGGCCCATGACGATATGGCTATTGGTAGCCGGGCTCTGGGCCTTGAGCGCTTTGTAGACGTTCCAGGCGCCGTAGTTGTCTTCGGCGTCGAAGAGACCACCCACCACCAGCATGGCCGGCTTGATGTCGTACAGCGCCACGCGGGCATTGCGGGCCTGCCACCAGGCATCGCGGTTGGGATGCTGGTATAGTTCTTTGAAGAAGGCGATGCTGTCGCCGGTGAGCTTAAGGATATTCTTGATCGCTCCCGTCTCGAGATACCATTTGTAGTTGTCCTTGGTATAATAGTCGAAGCCGCTAGGCCCTACAGTGGTAGGCTGAGGCCGTGGCTTGCCGAAAGAGGAATAGAAGGACCAGGCGTCCATCTGGAAGAAGGCGCCGTTGTGGTGGAAGTCATCGCCCATGAACCAGTCGGTTACCGGAGCCTGTGGGCTCACGGCCTTTAGCGCCGGGTGGGCGCTGGCGGCCGCCATCGTGGAATAGAAGCCGGGGTAGGAGATGCCGAAGATCCCTACGCGGCCATTGTTATGCGGCACGTTCTTTACCAGCCAGTCGATAGCATCGTAGGTATCGCTTGCCTCGTCGACATCGGTGGGTTTCTTATCCTTGATGAAGGGGCGGACATCGACGAACTGCCCTTCGCTCATCCACCGGCCGCGTACGTCCTGGGTCACCAGGATATAGCCTTCGCGGAGATAATAGCGACGATAGCCGGTAGCAAAGTTCGGCCATTTATCCTCACCATAGGGCGCACAGGAATATGGCGTGCGGGTCATCAGGATGGGATGCTGTTCGGTCGTGTCTTTGGGAATATAAAGCGTGGTGAAGAGCTTTACGCCGTCCCGCATGGGGATGGAACGTTCTATCTTATAGTAATTTTCTCTTATCCAAGCGCTATCCTGGGCGTTGCCTTGCGCCTGGCCGGCGATGGCGAGAATTGATATGAGCAGAAAAAATAAAAGTTTTCTCATGTGATCCGTTAATTTTGATCGAACAATTTAAGTAAAACATGAGCAATCGGCGAAATTTTTTGCAATCCTCATTTTTCGGATCGGTAGGGCTGCTCCTGGCCAAAAAAGCCGCCGCCGCCGCGCCTTACGCTACCGTCACAGGCAAGCCGGTCGTCATCTCGACATGGGATGCCGGGTTGGAGGCCAACAAAGGCGCCTGGGAGGTGTTGGGCCGCAACGGCAATGCACTCGATGCGGTAGAGGCGGGAGTGAAGGTGACCGAGTCTTCGCGCAACTGCTGTGTGGGGCTTGGAGCCAATCCCGATCGGGATGGCTATGTAACCCTCGATGCCAGCATCATGGACCATCAGTGGAACTGTGGCAGCGTCGCCGCCCTGCAACGGATAAAGCACCCGATCTCTGTCGCCCGCCGGGTGATGGAGAAGACGCCTCATGTGATGCTGGTCGGCGTAGGGGCTCAGCAGTTCGCCGTGGCGGAAGGGTTTCCCCTGGAGGACGAGAAGCTGTCCGACGATGCTAAGAAGACTTATGAGCAGTGGCTCAAGAAGTCGGAGTACAAGCCGGTGATCAACGTAGAGAATACGAGGAGCAGCGGGGATGTGCCTGGGGGGCACGCAGGCGATGAGTCCTTCGTCGGCCGCAGGGCGGATGAGCCTTACGCTGCCGCCCCCTCGCGTCTGCCGGATGGCGAATGGAACCACGACACCATCGGCATGGTCGCCATGGATGCCCACGGGAATTTGAGCGGCAGCTGTACGACCAGCGGGATGGCCTTCAAGATGCGCGGCCGCGTGGGCGATTCGCCTATTATTGGGGCCGGGCTTTTCGTAGACAATGAGGTCGGGGCCGTTACGGCTACGGGCCAGGGCGAGGACGTCATCCGCATCTGCGGCTCACATACTGTAATGGAATACATGCGTCAGGGGCTTTCGCCAGAGGAGGCCTGCAAGGCTGCTGTAGAGCGGATCGCCCGCATCAAGAAAGAGAAGGCGAAGGATATACAAGTAGGGTTCATCGCTGTAAACAAGAAAGGCGAAACGGGCGGCTATGCCCTGCAAAAGGGATTTTCCTATGCGGTGAAAAGCGGTTCGGAGGAACGGCTCATCGCCGCAAAAAGTTATTTTTCCTAGTCGGCCGGTGGCCGACCGACAAACTGATAAATATGGACTACCGGTTAGAGATATGCGCTTTCAATCTCCCCAGCGCGCTGATCGCCCAGCAGGCGGGAGCCGACAGGGTCGAGCTTTGTGCCGGCCCCGAAGAGGGTGGCACCACACCTTCGCCGGGCCTTATCCGCACGGCGAGGGAGAACCTGCGCATCGCCCTTTACCCCATCATCCGGCCGCGGGGCGGCGACTTCCTGTATTCGGAGGAAGAGTTCAGGGTCATGCTCCGGGACATCGAATACTGTAAGCAGGTGGGCTGCAATGGCGTCGTCATCGGCATGCTCCAGGCCGACGGCTCCATCGACAAGGCGCGTTGTGCGCGGCTGGTGGAGTCAGCCTATCCGTTGGGCGTGACCTTTCACCGGGCGTTCGACTGGGCGGCCAATCCCTTTGAAGCCATGGAGACCATCATAGGGATAGGGTGCGAACGTATCCTGACCTCGGGTCAGCGGCCTACGGCGGAAGAGGGCGCGGCCCTCATCGATCAATTGGTGCGGGAAGCGGACGACAGGATCGTGATCATGCCCGGGTCGGGCGTACGTGCCGTTAATATCGTAAATGTGGCGGAAAAAACGGGGGCGGCGGAATTCCATACTTCGGCGAGGGTCCAGCAGGCCAGCGTGATGGAATATGTGAACGCGGCGATGAAAGAAAGCCAGTCTATGGTGATGGCGGCCGAAGAGGAGATCAGGAAGATAAAAGAACAGCTAGCCGCAATTACGGTCTAGCTGTTCGGGAATGATATGGATCGCGGCCCCGGAAACGAGGGGGCGGGCGTTTATTTGAGCTTGGTGATCTTGAGCATATTCGTGGCCAGGTGCTCGTCGATGGGCAGGCTGCCGGTGTTGACGATGACATCGCCCGGTTTTATAAAGCCCCGCTCTTTCAGGATCGCGTGCTGGTCGTGGATGATATCATCCATGCTGTCTTCTTCTGCATAGTGGAAGGCGCGCACACCCCAGCTGAGGCTCAGCTGGTTGATGAGACTTTTTTCCTTGGAGAAGATATAGAGCGGCGATTTGGGCCGGTAGCTGCTTAGGACGAAGGCGGTGTAGCCAGTCTGCGTCATGCCGATGATGGCGTCTGCGTTGGCGTCTTTCGCCAGCTTACAGGCATTGTAGCAGATGGCGTCGCTGAGAAACGAGGGCGAATGCGGCTGGGGAGCGAGGTCGTCTTCGCGGTTGTAAGGGTATTCAGTCCTTTCCACTTCCAGAATGATCTTGCGCATGGTCTCTACGACGAGGGCCGGGTGCTGGCCCGTGGCGGTCTCGGCGCTCAGCATGACGGCATCGGCGCCTTCCAGTACGGCATTGGCGACGTCGGTGATCTCGCTACGATTAGGCTTCACACGATCGATCATGCTTTCCATCATCTGGGTAGCGACGATCACGGGCTTGGCGCGGTGGATAGATTTGCGGATGATCTCGCGCTGGGCCATCGGAATTTTTTCCACCGGCAGTTCCACGCCGAGGTCACCGCGGGCGACCATGACCGCATCCGATTCCAGGACGATGTTGCGGAGGTCGTCCATGGCAGAAGGCATTTCGATCTTGGCGATCACCTTGGCCTGGCTGTTCCTTTCGGCGAGCCGGCGCTTGAGGTCGATGATATCTTCGACCTTACGGACGAAGGAAAGAGCTACCCAGTCCAGCTTCTGTTCGATGATGAAATCCAGGTCGATGATATCTTTTTCCGTCATGGCCGGCAGCGAGATCTTAGTGTCCGGGAGGTTGACGCCTTTTTTAGGCAGCAGCTGTCCACCATAGGTGACGGCGACCTTTACATCCCCTTCGGGGGTTATGTTGACGACGACGACTTCCAGCTTCCCATCGTCTATGAGTATCTTATTACCCACCTGTACGTCGTGGTGCAGGTTGGGGTAGGAGACATAGATCTTTTCTTTGGTGCCGATGACCTTTTCGCGGGAGGTGAAGGTCAGGATATCGCCGGGGGCGATAGTGAGGCTGCCGTCTTTGATATCGCCTACCCGCAGCTTGGGGCCCTGCAGGTCGCCTAAGATGGAGACATTATAAGGCTCGTTG
>JAMFRX010000492.1 GCA_026224995.1 Puia dinghuensis | reverse complement strand
GCGGGGCAGGCAGGCGAACAGGGCGGGGCAGGCAGGCGAACAGGGCGGGGCAGGCAGGCGAACAGGGCAGGGCAGGCAGGCGAACAGGGCGGGGCAGGCAAACGGGTGATGGCCGGGCGATCAGAAGCGGCCGACGAGCTTGAGGTTGATCAGGCGGGGTGTGAGGCGGTTGGGGATGGCGTAGGTGGTGTTGGTGAAGTCTTTGATCAGCATATAGGAAATGGTATTGGCCCTATCGATAATATTGAAGACCTCGAGGGTGGCCCAGATATTGTCGAAGCTGCGAAAGGGGCTATGGCTGCGGCGGTTGTTTTTCTCGCTGTCGAGCAGCAGGGCGCTGAAGCCGACGTCGATGCGGATATAGGGGTCGATCTGCAGGGCGTTGCGGTAGCGCAGGTCGCCGGGGATATTGAAGGGCAGGTTGCTGCCGTAGAGGAAGTTGAGGAAGGCTTTGAGGTTTTTATTGGTGGCGAGATAGTCCTGGAGGAACAGGCCGAAGGTGAAGAGCCGGTCGGTGGGTCGGCGTACCCAGCCCATCTTTGTTTTCGAGCTATCGAGGGGGCGGTTCAGGGAATCGAGGGTGTAGCTATAAAAAAACGTGTCGATCTTCTCCATTGACCGCATGAAACCCATGCTGATCCAGCTTTCGGCGTCCTTGACCAGCTCGCCGAAGAGGCGGAACTCGACGCCTGTCGCATAGGCTTTGGCGTCATTAAGGCCGAAATACTGGATTTTCACGTTATTGATATCATAGGGGTCTACGCGGGTCATGTACTTATAGTAGGCTTCTGTCGTGAAGCGGAAGGGTCGGTCGCCCAGCTTGAAATTCTGGTCGAACCCTGCTACCACCTGCCAGCTGCGTTGTGCTTTCAGGGCGGTATTGAGGGTGCCGTCGGCGCGCACCATTTCGCGGAAGAAGGGCGGCTGGTCATAGATGCCTAACGATGCCCTGTAGACGATATCTTTTCGGGAATGCAGGGGTTTCCAGGAGGCGCCGATGCGGGGTGAGACGAGGAATTCTTTGTTCAGGGTGTTATAATTATAGCGTGCTCCGCCCTGGAGGGTGAAGCGGCCGGAGTCCCGGAAGAGGATATTGTCCTGCAGGTAACCGGTGAGGCGGGTGATGCCCAGGTTGTCCAGTCCTTTGGCGACGTCGTTGATGCCGGGTACGCCGGGGCCGTAGGGCAGGGAGTAGCCGGCGGAGTCCTGGTAGGTCCATTCGTCCAGCTGGTCGTGAACGACCTGGCGTTCGGCGCTGACGCCCCATTGCAGGTAGTGGTGGTCGAGTGTGAGATAGCCTTTATGGGTGGCGTTCCAGACGGCGATGTCGAGGTTGTCGCGGGCGAAATTCTGATATGTTCCGGCGCCCAGGGGGTTGGTGATCTGGCCGTAGGTTGCGCTGCTCTTATCGAAGTCGCGATCGCCGAAGAGGTATTGTCCGGTGATGTCATAATTCTGTTGTTCCTTGTCTTCGAAGCGGGACGCCATCCACTTGATACGAAGGCGGGGGTTCAGCTGTTGGGTGAGGGACAGGCCGAGGAGGTTGGCCTGGTAATCGTCTTTTTCCTGGCCGCTGAACTGGATGTTGAGCCCGAGGTTGGCTGTATAGTAAGGGGAGAAGATGGAGGAGGTGAGCTGGCTGGATTGGGGGATCAGGTGGAAGCGGGTCTGGGAGAGGGTTCCCAGCAGCTCCAGCTGTGTCCGGGTGTTGAGCTGGTAGCCCAGCTGGGCCTGGATGTCGGAAGAAGTTGGCGCGTAGGTCCCTTTGGTTTCCTGGCTGCTGAGCAGGGTGCTGTTGTTGCGGTTACGAACGCCGATGAGGTAGGTGAACCGGTTATTGGCGGCGGTTCCCTCGAGGTGGAGTCCTTGTTCCAGGAGTCCGAGATAGACCGAACCGCCGAAGCTTGTCGGCTTGCGGTATTGGATATCCAGGGCCGAGGACATCTTGTCGCCGTATCTGGCCTGGAAGCCGCCGGTGTAAAAGCTGACGCTATGCGTCATCTCCGGGTTGATGATGCTGAGGCCTTCCTGCTGGGCATTGTTGACGAGGTAGGGACGGAAGACCTCGAAATCATTGATGTAGGTAAGGTTCTCGTCATAATTGCCGCCGCGGACGGAATATTGTGAGGTCAGCTCGTTATTGGAGCCCACGAAGACCTTGAGGAGGCTTTCGATGCCGCCGATAGGCGTTGGGATGTTGATGGCGTTCTTGGGATTGACGCGGATGAGTCCTGTTTCCCGGCTCTCCCGCTGGTCGGAAACGACTACCTGCTGCAGGGCTTTGTCGCCTCTTTCCAGCCGGACGACGATGCGTTCTTCTTCGTGTTCGTTGAGCAGGAAATTGCGCTGTTCCGTTTTGTAGCCGGTGAAAGAAAAGACCAGGGCGAATGCTTTTTCTGCCGGGACGCGGATGCGGAAGGTACCTGAGTCGGAGGTGGTGAGGCCTGTTTGCCGGCCCAATATGGTCACCGATACGCCCGGCAGCGGGTTTTCGTTCTCATCCAGCAGCCTGCCTGAAATAAGCGCCGTCTTGCGTGGGTTGGCCGTGGGCGCGGCAGGCGAGGCGCCGGCCTTCTTCTGGGCAGAGGATGGCAAAGCCAGCAGCAGGGAAGAAAGGGCCAGGGCGGCAAATACGATTCTCAAGTAGGTTTTGTTTACGATGACGGATACAGAACGGTCAATCTACATTTTTGAGTATATGGATGGTTGCTTTAGGGTCCTGCGAATGGAAGACGGTGCTGCCCGCCACCAGCACGTCGGCGCCTGCCTTGACGAGGCTGGCGGCATTGTCCAGGTTGACGCCGCCGTCGATCTCAATGAGGGTATTGAGCCCTCTGTCGCGGATCAGCCGTTTGAGGTTTCGGATCTTCTGGTAGGTATGCGGGATGAATTCCTGGCCGCCGAAGCCGGGGTTTACGCTCATGATCAGGACCGAGTCGAGATCCTGGAGGACATCGCACAGCAGGTCGACGGGGGAATGCGGATTAAGGGCTACGCCGGCTTTCATGCCGAGGGCTTTGATCTGCTGGATATTCCGGTGCAGGTGTGGGCAGGCTTCCAGGTGAACGGTCAGGCGGTCGGCGCCGGCTTTTTTAAAGGCTTCGGCATAGCGTTCCGGCTCTTCTATCATCAGGTGGACGTCGAAGATCTTGGTAGTGGCTTTGCGAAGCTGTTCGATCACGGGGAGGCCATAGCTGATATTGGGAACGAAACGGCCGTCCATGACGTCCAGGTGATACCAGTCCGCATCGCTTTCATTGAGCAGCTTACATTCATCTTCGAGGCGCAGGAAATTCGAGGCTAGCAATGAAGGCGCTATAATGGGCATAAAGTATCGTTTAATGATGGGCCTGCTAAAGATAGGGAAAAAGCCGCATGCGGTTATTTCAGTCGTTTGATGTGTTCGGCGGCCTCGGTAAACTCTTTATCGAGGGCCAGGGCCTGGCGATAATAGAGGATAGCCTGGTCCTTACGATTGGTGGCTTCGTAGCAGCGTCCTACCCAATAGTAGCCGTCTGGATAGGTATCGGAGACGCGGACGGTCATCAGGAAGGTGCTCATAGCCGAGTCGTAACGTTTTTGTTGGTAGAGGGCGATGCCTTTTTCCAGGTAGGCATCGGTGAATTTCCAATCCCGGCCGATGCAGGAATCGAACTGGGTGATGGCTTTTTTGTATTGGGTAGTGTTGGAGTAATAGATGCCTTTGATGAAGAGGGGATCCAGCAGCTCACGGGTCGAGTCCTTGCGGATGATGTCGTCGCAGATGGACAGGGCTACGGGGTTGCGGTTTTCCGCGTACAGGTGTGCCAGCTCGAGGCCATAGGTATTTATCGGCTGCAGGCTATAGGCTTTGCCGAGGGCCCGGATGGCCATAACGGTATCCCGCATCTTTTCCAGCAGCAGTCCTTTTTCGTACCAGGCTTCGTTGTCGAGGGAGTCTTTTGCGAGCAGGGCGTCATAGATGGCCAGGGCTTCTTTCATTCTGCCGGATTGCTGATAGAGCTCGCCGAGCATGGAAGGGAAAGAAGGGTTGGAGGGATATTTTTTCTCGCAGTCCTGCAGCAGCTGTACGGCGCGGTCCGGCTGACCGATGATGGAAAGGGTAGAGGCATAGCGGAATCCGGTGAGCTCTTCGGGGCTGAGGTCCCAGGAGCGCCGGTAGTCTTCTGCCGCCAGCTCGTGGAAGTTGTTGCGTGACAGGAGCTCGGCCCGTCTGAAGTACAGGCCTGCCGCCCCGGCGTTCTTTGCCTGCAGGAGGCTGTCGGTGAGGGGTGCAAAGGGAGGACGGTGCAGGACTGCCGCCTGGTCGTCTTCTTTCCTGCCCTGGTTGTTACAGCTAATGGTCAGCATTCCAATGCAGCAGGCCAGTAGGAGAAGGGTCCGAGAAAAAGCATTCATACCGACAAAACTAAGAAAACTACCGGACAAGCGATCGTAATGGTCGGGGGGATGGAAAACTACCGGACAAGCAAAGTAATGGTCGGGGATGGGTAGGGACTACCGGAGCAGAATGATGGTGCGGGGGTCTGCAAAACTAGCGGACGAGCAACATAAAAGTCTGCGTGCCGCCCTGGCCGATGGTTTGGACGACTACTGTTCCCAGCGACAGTGCCTGAGTGGGCAGCCGGACAGGGTATTCCGTTTGTCCTTTGAGTGCGGTGCGCAGCAGGATCTGGCCGGTGATGGTGTATACATTTACTATCAGCTCACCGGTATTGGGCGTCGTAATATAGACGTTGCCGCCGATGGCAGGATTGGGGTGGATGCCTACGAGGGTATTGGTATTGGCGCCAGTGACGGTGACCGCGCTGATGGGTGAGTATAGTATTTGTGCGTCCTGGTCTATACGGGCGATGCGATAGTCGACCGTACCGGCAGGTGCAGCGGCGTCGGTGAAGCGATATTCTCCGGCCGTATAGCCGCCGGCGGATAGGGTTGCGATCGTCGTCCATGCGTTACCGCCGGCGCTCCGTTCTACCAGGTATTGGCTGGCGGTGGCGGACTGCTCATCCGTCCAGGAGAGGGCGACTTCACCGAGGCCGGCGTCAGTGGACGTAAGATCGATAGCGGCTACTGCGAGGACCGTACAGGCTATGGTGCTGGTGCTGTTTATGGTATCTCAGCCGTAGGCGTAGTTGGTCTTGCTGTTGTTGGGGAAGTCGCCATTTCAATTATTAGTTTTGCCTGCTACGTAACCGGCGTCCGCGAAATAAGAGTTC
>JAMFRX010000491.1 GCA_026224995.1 Puia dinghuensis | reverse complement strand
GGTTGAGGTGATCGAACAGCAGCTTGGAATTTTCGGGTCCGAACTGTTGGAGCAGGGCCTGACTTTCCTTGTCGAGATCGATGAGTGGGGTATGCTGTGCCGCGGCCACTTTCCGGACGAGGGTGGCATAGGCAGCGTGGGTCTCGAGGACCGTGCCGGTGGAATCG
Source organism: Puia dinghuensis (assembly GCA_026224995.1). Classification (GTDB taxonomy): domain Bacteria; phylum Bacteroidota; class Bacteroidia; order Chitinophagales; family Chitinophagaceae; genus Puia; species Puia dinghuensis_A. The sequence continues at coordinate 3,023 of JAMFRX010000491.1, read as the reverse complement.
AACTTCCGGCGTGCCACGGGAGTGATGAGGATGGGTATTGCCTGTCTGTCGCGGGCATCTTTGACAAACCGGGTGAGGTTGGCTTCGAATTGGTCCGGCGGCGTATAGTTCGTTTTGGTGGGGACTTCGTCGTTATGGCCGAACTGCACGAGGACATAATCCCCTGCCTTGAGGTCCTTTATCACCGCGTCCCAGCGGCCTTCGGCGATAAAGGACTTGGTGCTCCGGCCGTTCTTTGCCCGATTATCCACGACGACCGTCGAGTCGAAGAAATGTTCAAAAGGCATACCCCAGCCAGTCTCGGGGTATGCTTTTATTTCTTTGTCGGCCATCGTAGAATCGCCGATGAGCCAGATCTTCGTTCTGTTCTCCGGGGGGATGAAGGCCGCCAGGAAGAGGACGGTGCATATTGTTGCCGTCTTTTTAATAACCATAATCCTGCGTTAAATTATAATCTGCTGCGATCGCGGACTGTGGTATGGGTAACAGTTCGCTATGGTTCGGCTTGAAATAGAAGGCATAACCGTTGGAGGCGCCCGATGAAGACAGTACTCCGGAAACTGCTGCCGTCACCCAGGCCACCTTGGAATAGCCCGAGAGCGAAGATACGGTACGGGTCGCATACAAAGAATTGCCCCAGCTGAGTCCAGTTGCGAGCGTCGAGGTCGTCTTATAAAAAGAAGAATCGGGAAGAGCGCTGAAGTTCCAGGTGTTGCTCAGGTAGGCGCCGGTGAAGGTCCCTGTTCTTGTCGCCATATTGGTCAGGTTGGTCTTTGCGTCTGCTATGCGGGAGCCGAGCAGGTTCCAGCGGATGAGGTCGTATTTGCGGATGCCTTCTCCGCCGAATTCCAGGGACCGTTCGCGGGTGATGGCATTGAAGAAACCGGTGTAGTCGGTGGGCGTCGTACCGATGAGGGCGGCATTACCGCCGTATCCCCTTTTTCTTACTGTTTCGAAGGCGGTGATATCTGCGGCGGAGGGGCCATGATTGATCTCGTTATCTGCTTCGGCATACATCAGCAGGACGTCGGAGAAGCGAATGATCGGCCAGTCGATGCCGTAATACTGCGCGGTAGAGGTCATCACGGAAGGATTCGTGATCCAATCCCGGCGAAACTTTGCCTCTGCGATCGTGGTGAGCGGGTGACCGGTCAGCGTATTGAGGTCCTTGGCCACTTCGTAAGGCGCACAGGTCACGTCACGACGGGTATCGGTGGAATCGAAGAGGTAGAAATAAGTAGGCAATACGCCGATGGCGGCGTTGCCGGTCAGGCTGGCGTTCACCTTGGTCCCGTCGTAGTAGCCCAGCTTACTATCGTTCGTACCCTGTCCGCCGCTCATGCCCACCTCGAACATGATCTCACCGTAAGTATTGTCGAGCGTATGGGCGTCCGGGCCGTTCTTAAAGACGGCCTGGAAGCTGGGGTTAAGGGAATGTTGTGTGGGGTTGGCCATGATGTCGGAGCATTCCTGCAGAGCGATCTTATAGTAGTCCAGGTAGTCGGCGGGGCGGGCCATGGTCTGGCCATACATGCTGCTGGCGCGGCGGAGCGAGTAGCCGCCGCGATACAGGGCGATGCGGGCGCGAAGCGCCTTGACGGCGCCCAGCGTGATCCTTTCGTCAAGGCCGTCGCCAAGTGCAGCTATATTGGTACGCCAGGGAACGAGGCTATCGGCTTGCGCCAGGTCGTTGAGCAAGTGGCTGTAGATCGTATCCCTATCAGTTTTGGCGAGGAAGAGGTTCGGCTCCAGTGCCGAGGGCAGCCATTGGGCCGGCACGTCGCCCCAGTTACGGACGAGCTCCAAATAGAATTGCGCCCGGAGCGTCAGGCTTTCTCCGTATAGCCGTTTCAGCTCGCCGATCTGCTGCGTCGATCCCGTGGTGTAGAGCGGCATTTTGGGAATATTGTAGATACAGATATTGGCCCGTTCGATGCCCTGATAAAGCTGCACCCAGGGGCTATAGAGCTGTGCATTTCCGGCGTTGGCATTGTAGTGGGCGATATCGCCGCGATCGTTATCCCCTAGCTGGTGCATGGCGATCATCTCGTCGTTATCGTAGGGAAAGTACATGCTGATGCGGATGCCGTAGCCGTTGTCCCCTTCGAGATCGGCGTAGGAGGACAATACGGCCTTCTGAGCGTTTGGCACATCGCTGAATACAAAGGAGGTATTAAAAGATGACACGGGAGCGGGTTCGAGATACTTCTTACAGGAAGCAACCGACAAGACCAGGCAGCCGGTGGCGATGGCAGCCCACTGAAGAAGATTTATGGATTTATTTGGTTGCATATGGCAATTGTTTATAAATATTAAAAGGTCAGGTTGATGCCGCCGATGAAGTTACGGCTACGCGGGTAAGCGGAATAGTCCACACCGGGTGTCACCGGGTTGGTGCCGCGGACATTCACTTCCGGATCGTAGCCCGTATAGTGCGTGATCACGGCGACATTGTTGACTGTAGCATAAACGCGGATCCGGGCGACATGCAGCTGCCGGGTCAGGCCGGGCGGCAGGGTATAGCCGATGGTGATGTTGTTGATCCGGATAAAGGAGCCGTCTTCCACGGCCCAGGAGTTGGGCGCAAAGGTCGTAGAGCTCGAGCCTACCACGGGTATCCACAACTTGGCGCCTTTGTTGAGCGCCGCGAGGCTATCCGGGGATGCGCCTACTACCTGTCCGCCCACTACCGATTCATAGGCATGTCCGTTCTGGTCCACGGTGTGCCAGCGGTTCTTCATGATACCCAGCAAGGTAGCGCCGGGGGTATAGCCGCTGGAGAACTCCTGCTTGTTGTCATTATAGATCTTGTTACCATATTGGAAGTTGATGAAGATACTGGCGTCGAAACCTTTCCAGGTAAAGGTCTGGTTGATGCCGCCGAAGAATTTAGGCTGAGCGTTGCCGATGATCGTCTGGTCGGTATTGGCATTGATGACGCTGTCGCCGGAAACGGATTTATACTTGATGCTGCCCGGCATGGGTGTGCCGGCAGTCACACTACCATTATTGGGCTCGCCGGG
>JAMFRX010000490.1 GCA_026224995.1 Puia dinghuensis | reverse complement strand
TATGCCGAAACGGACCAGATGAATGTCGTCTACCATGGCAACTATGCGCAGTATTTCGAGGTCGGCCGGGTAGAAGCCATCCGCGCCCTGGGCCTCAGCTACAAGGACCTGGAAGCGTCGGGCATCATCATGCCGGTGATCGAGTGGACGGCCAAGTTCGTCCGGCCCGCCCATTATGACGACCTGCTGACGGTCCGCACGACCCTGAAGGAATGGCCCGTCAGCCATCGCGTAGAATTCCTGCAGGAGGTCTACAACGAAAAAGGAAAGCTGCTCACCACCGGTAACGTGGTCCTGTATTTCATGCGCTCCGCCACCATGGAGAAAACGGGCATGCCCCCGGAGATGGAGGAGAGGCTCAAATCCTATTTCCCCTAACTAGATTCAACTCCTATTTTCCCTAATTTTACGGCATGAATAAGATCGTTGTCAGCATCATCACCATCGGCGATGAGCTGTTGATAGGACAAGTCATAGACACCAACAGCGCCTGGATGGCGCAGGAGCTCAATAAGAACGGCATCTGGGTCGGCCGCCGCGTAGCCGTCGGCGATAACCGCGAAGATATCGTGCGGGCATTGGACGAAGAGTCCCGCCGGGCCGACGTCATCCTGATCACTGGTGGACTGGGCCCCACAGCGGACGATATCACCAAGCCCGTGCTGCTCGACTACTTCGGCGGCAAGCTCGTCGTCGACGAAGGCGCCCTCGCCAACGTAAAATGGATCTTCGAACGCGTGCTCAAACGACCCATGATAGAACGTAACCTCCAGCAGGCCGAAGTGCCGGATACCTGTACCGTCATCCAAAACCGGCGCGGCACCGCCCCCGGAATGTGGTTCGAAAGAGAAGGCCGCATCTATGTCTCCATGCCCGGCGTCCCGCATGAGATGAAGGGGATGATCACCGATTCCGTCTTACCCGCCCTCCGCCAGCGATTCCAGCTCCCCCATATAGCCCATCGCACCCTGCTGACGGCAGGCATCGGCGAATCCTTCTTAGCCGAACACATTAAGCTTTTCGAAGAAGCGCTGCCCGCCTCCATAAAGCTGGCCTACCTGCCCAACTATGGCATGGTCCGCCTCCAGCTGACCATCCGCGGCGAAGACCCTGCCGCCCTGGACGCGGAATTGCAACAGCAGTTCGACAGGCTCAAAGCCCTCGTCACGGAATGGATGGTCACCGACGAAGACATCACCATGCAGGAGGCCGTCGGCAGGCTGCTCAAGGCCAAAGGCAAGACCCTCGGCACCGCCGAAAGCTGCACCGGCGGCTACATCGCCCACCTCATCACCTCCATCCCCGGCTCCAGCCATTACTTCAAAGGCAGCATCGTCAGCTACGACAACGCCGTCAAGACCAGTACCCTGCACGTTGACCCCCAGACCCTGGAAACCGACGGCGCCGTCAGCGAAGCAACGGTCCGGCAAATGGTCCGCGGCGCCCTCGCCGTGCTGGATACCGACTACGTGATCGCCACCTCCGGCATCATGGGACCCGATGGCGGCACACCGGAAAAACCGGTGGGAACAGTCTGGGTGGCAGTTGGAAACCGTCAAAATATTGTCGCCCAAAAAATGTCTTTCCGCTTCGACAGACAGCGAAACATTGAATTAACAGCAACAAATGCGCTTAATCAGTTGAGGATATTCATGGCGGGCGCTGAGTAGGCCACGGTTTCCTCAAAATAGTTACCTTTGCTGCTCAAATAATCTTCTAACGTATGCCTCTCGTCGACCTGGTTATGCCGAAAATGGGTGAAAGTATCATGGAAGCCACCATCCTCAAATGGCACAAGCAGCCCGGCGATGCCGTAAAGGCGGACGAAACGGTGCTGGAGATCGCTACCGACAAGGTAGACTCCGAAGTCCCCTCCACCACGGAAGGCGTCCTCGAAGAGCTGCTCTTCCAGGTAAACGACGTAGTGCCCATCGGTACCGTCATCGCCCGCATCCGGACCAACAGCTCCGCTGCCGGCCCATCGGACGAAAGCCCTTTCCAGCCTGCCACCGTCGTCGCCAGGCCCGAACCTGCCTCCAACGGTCATAGGATACCCCAGGCGGCCTCCGCAAATACCGGCGGCGCCCGCTTCTACTCCCCCCTGGTCCTCAACATCGCCGCAAATGAGGGCGTCCCCCTCAGCGACCTGGAAACGATTCCCGGCAGTGGGAACGAAGGCCGGGTCACCAAAAAAGATATCCTCGAATATATCGCCAACCGCCGCTCAGGAATCCAGCCCACCGCAGGCCCGGCAACGGTCACGACCCAAACCACGCTGACCCCCACGGTCACCCGTCCCAGCCAGGACAGCGCCCCCGCCACTACACAACAGCCACTGACCGTCTACAGCGGCAACGTCGAAATAGTAGAGATGGACAGGATGCGCCGCCTCATCGCCGACCACATGGTCCGCAGCGTACACACCAGCCCCCACGTGACCAGCATCTCCGAAGCGGACGTCACCCACCTCGTTCACTGGCGCGAAAAGGTCAAGAAAGACTTCGAGAAAAGAGAGAATACAAAGCTCACCTTCACCCCACTGTTCATAGAAGCGGTCATCCGTTGCATAAAAAAGTACCCGCTGATCAACAGCTCCCTCGACGGCGACAAGATCATCATAAAGAAAGATATCAATATCGGCATGGCTACGGCCCTGCCCTCCGGTAACCTCATCGTCCCCGTCATCCGCAATGCGGACCAGCTCAACCTCACAGGCCTTGCCCGGCAGGTCAATACCCTCGCCGACAACGCCCGCCAAAACAAGCTCAGACCCGAAGACACCCAGGGCGGCACCTTCACCCTCACCAATGTCGGCACCTTCGGCAGCCTGATGGGCACCCCCATCATCAACCAGCCACAGGTAGCCATCTTAGCCGTAGGCGCCATCAAAAAGCGACCCGTGGTGCTCGAAACACCAGAAGGGGACGCCATCGTCATCCGCCACATGATGTATATCTCGCTCTCCTACGACCATCGCATCGTAGACGGCAGCCTCGGCGCTACCTTCTGCTCCGCCGTGGCCCGGGAGTTGGAGAACTTCGCCATGGATCGGCCCCTGTAGCTGTGCCCTCCGTCGGACGTAGGCGCGCCCTCCGTCGGACCACAGGCGCCCCCCTGACTTGGGCGTCCGTCCGACTTCCGCCCGTCCGACTTCCTTGCATTTATCAGCAGATCTTCGTAAATTCAACTATTACCAACGAATATCTGCATGAAGACGCTATCCGAAACCTGGTTCGCCGACGGCTATATCGATTTTGAGCTGAAGAAATATACCCTCCTCGCCTATCTGCAGGAGATCCACCGTCATTTCAACCAGAACAGGCTCTACCCCCAGCTGGGCGATATCATCTTTCACTACAATAACCTCGCAGCCTTCCGCGAGAACAAAAAGTATCTGCAGGAGCAGTTTCCTAAAAAGCTCACCGGCATGCAGATCGAACGGCTGCAGGTCCTCTACCAGCAAATGATAGAAGACGACGAGCTCATGAAGGAGTTGGAAGAGATCATCAACTATGCCGTGCAGGAGATCCGGCAGACCATCACCAATGGAACGGAGATCTATGAATTCGTGGAGGAGAAGCTCGTCATTTTCCCCGTGGGACTCGTGCCGCTGGATAACCAGGAAGGCTATTTCTTTCTAAATACCGGGGTGAATTCGGATACCCGCGTCTACCAGTACAGGCTCAGCTTCTTCGAGAAACATGACGAGAAATACCGCAGCATCCGCACGGAGTATATCGACAGCTGGACCCGGAATATGGTGAATACGTATGAGAACATCAAGGCCGAGCTCATCCGGCTGAAGAAAGACCTGCCCAACCCGGCCGTCTATTCCATAGAGACGGAGCTTAAATTCCCCGTGGATGAGACGCTGCTCCCCATCGCCAAACGGAGCCTGGTCCGCTATATCAGCACGAAAGCCGCCTAACGACGGCTGACCTTCCCATCCTGATCGATGGTCAGCTCTATCGACCCGCCGGCTGCCACCGCCGTATATTGCGTGGAAATCGCTTCCATCGTGATCTCGCAGCTGGCCCCCTTTTCGTCAACATCCAACCAAAGTTCGCCCGGCATATCCATCTTTCCCTTTAATACGTTAAAGCCCAGTTCACTAAGCAAGCCTGCGTACCTTCCGTGCACCCGCCGGTAATCTTGCTGCCGGTAATACACCCGCCATAGCAATTCTCGTATTTTCTCGTCTGCTGACGGCACAAAACCCACCGTATCACCCCCACCCATATGCGCAGAAAATTGCAGATACCCCCATTTTTCCGGCATATGCATATTGACCGCTCCCTGCGGCGCCCAAACCCAGTTGTGCTCCGGCTTCCGCCTCCCGGCACTATCCGTCGACACCACATAGCTCCCATCCCTGACTACTCTATCCCATTCCACCCGGGAAAAATTGATCCGCCAGCGATCCCCATCCTTCATAGGCTTGCCGCCCCAAAAACGCACGCTCTTCAACGGAATGGCCATCTCTACCGACCAGCCCTGGTCCTTGTCCCCTGGCCGGTTGAGCGTCCCGCTTGGATGCACGGCGCTCCTCAGCCCGTGCGCAT
>JAMFRX010000489.1 GCA_026224995.1 Puia dinghuensis | reverse complement strand
ACCGCCATGCACGCGAATGTCAACGTCAACGAACCACAGCCACCAGCAGATGCCGATTCCGCGCTGTCTTTTACGATGGAAGGCTATGCCGGCGTACCACCCCCTGCGATTACCCCCTTCTACTGGTCCCCTGGATGGAACTCCGTCCAGGCCATCAACAAATACCAGATCGAAGTAGGCGGCCCTTTACACGGCGGGAATCCCGGTAAGCGATTATTCGAGCCTGCCGGTTCGGTGGGAGACGGCGCGGCTGGTGCGGCGCCAGCCATCCCCCAACCCTTCACCCCCGTACCCGGCCAATGGCTCGTCCTTCCCCTCTACCATATTTTCGGCTCCGATCCGCTGAGCGCCCAAAGCCCTGCCATCAAAGAACGCGTGCCTGAACCCTATATCGCACTCAACGATCCCGACGCCGCGAGAGCGGGCATTAGGGAAGGCCAATATATAGAAGTCGTGCTCAACGATCAGAAACACCGCCTTCCCGTAAAATTAAATACCGGCTTGCCTCCGGGAACAGCAGGCTTGCCCAAGGGCCTTACCTCGACAGCCGGACTGCAATTTCCATTCAGCATCACCATCAACAGCGCACTCCATGATTGAAAACCTGGAACATATCGGAACGGTCCTGGCCATTATGCTCGCCCTCGTACTGATCGCCGCCGGGTTGATCTGGCTCGAAAGAAGGATGCTGGCTCTGTGGCAGGACCGTTACGGCCCCAACCGCGTCGGGCCTTTCGGCACCTTCCAGGTCGTAGCCGATATGATCAAGATCTTCTTCAAGGAAGACTGGATCCCCCGCTTTGCCGATAAAAAAGTATTCGTCGTCGCCCCCGCCATCGTGATGATCACCATCCTGATGAGCTTTGCCATCGTCCCTTTCTCTCCGTCCATTGGCGTGGTCGATCTCAATATCGGCCTGCTGTTCTTCCTGGCCATGTCTTCTCTCGGCGCCTATAGCGTCGTGCTGGCCGGCTGGGCTTCCAACAACAAATATTCCCTGCTCGGGGCCATGCGCGGCTCAGCCCAGATGATCTCCTATGAAGTGTTCATGGGCCTGTCCCTCATGGGCGTGGTCATTATGACTGGGTCCTTTAACATGAGGGACATCGTCCTGGCGCAGAAAGGCGTCTGGTTCGTTATTCCCCAGTTCGTGGGATTCGTCATCTTTTTCATCGCCGGCATCGCAGAAGCACACCGCCTGCCTTTCGATATCCCCGAAGCGGAAAGCGAACTCGTCGCCGGGTATCATTCCGAATATTCCGGCATGAAGTTCGGCATGTTCTTCGTCGGTGAATACCTCGGCATCACCCTAATCTCAGCGCTGATCACCACCCTGTTCTTCGGCGGCTGGCTTGGATTTCACTTCCTGCCTCCCATCGTCTGGTTCCTGGTCAAAATGTTCGGCTTCATCCTGGTCTTCATCCTGCTACGGGCTTCCCTGCCCCGGCTGCGATATGACCAGCTCATGTCGCTCGGCTGGAAGATACTCTTACCCTTGTCCCTTTTAAACATATTGGTCACGGGCGCAATCGTCCTCTATTTAAACAACCGTTAAATCAACGATACCATGTTCAGCAACCTCCGTTCCATCTGGATAGTCTTCTTACACATGTTCCACAAAAGGGAGACTGTCCTCTACCCCGAGGAAAAAGCCTACCTGCCACCCCGCTGGCGGGGCAGGATCGTACTCACTCGTGACCCCGAAGGAGAAGAACGCTGCGTCGGCTGCTACCTCTGCGCCGCAGTCTGCCCCGTCGACTGCATTTCTCTCCAGGCCACAGAAGATGATAAGGGCCGTCGCTACCCCGAATTCTTCCGCATAAATTTCTCCCGTTGCATCTTTTGCGGTCTTTGTGAGGATGCCTGTCCAACCGATGCCATCCAGCTCATCCCCGATTTTGAAATGGGT
>JAMFRX010000059.1 GCA_026224995.1 Puia dinghuensis | reverse complement strand
GCGCCCAAATACGACGATTTTCCCGATCCTATTCCTCAGCACCAAGACCAGGTGGTCATCACCATGAAAGCAGCGGCGATCAAGAACCTCGACAAGGGCCGTGCCAGCGGAGCCCACTATGCCGCGCATACGCACTTGCCCGAAGTAGTAGGTACGGACGGGGTAGGGGTCACAACGGACGGGAAACGGGTATATGCTATGGGCCTCTCGGGAATGATAGCGGAAAAAGCCTTGGTGGATAAAAATAAAATGATCGTCCTGCCGGCAGAGGTAGACGACAGTACGGCCGCGGCCTTGCCGAATGCCCTCCTGGGCGCCGCCCTGGCCCTGAAATACCGTGCCGGCATGGCCCCGGGGAAAACTGTTCTTATCAATGGCGCTACCGGCGTCACTGGCAAGGTAGCCGTACAGCTGGCCAAATATTATGGCGCCGCGCGGGTGATCGCCACAGGTAGGAACGAGGCTTCCCTCCAATCCCTGCGACAGCTGGGAGCGGACGAAGTGCTGTCCCTGGCGCTGGGACAGGAAACCTTCTCCGACGCGCTGCACGACGTTCATACCAAATCGCCTATCGATATCATCATCGACTATACCTGGGGCAGCCCCATTGAGTGGATCCTCGGTACCCTCAAGGGCGGCGGCATGCACAACGCCTTCCATACCATCCGGCTGGTGACGGTCGGCAGCATGGCAGGCGAGAACATCACCCTCCCTTCCGGCCTGCTGCGGAGCTCGGCCATCGAGATCGCCGGCTCGGGGTTCGGCAGCCTTCCCCCCGAAGCATTCGCGAAGCTTAGCAGCGAGATCGTACCAGAAATGATGAAGTTGGCTGCCACCGGCCGGCTAAAGATCGATACGCAGGAGGTCCAATTGCGCGAGATCGAAAAAGCCTGGAATGCCAGCGCCAGCCCCGGCACCCGCCGGGTAGTCGTCATCTGAGCACGCCCGGACACTTACTTACAGCCGAGTCCCGAATTTTTTTTATTCACATATGTTTAGCCTTGCATCCTGACAGTCAATTTCTTCCGCGCCATTCAAAGATTTTTAGCAGCCATTTGCCCACTTGGACAGCCCCGGGTAGTTGCAAATTCGGGCATTGCCTATTATCTTGTCCTTCTTTAATCCTCCTTGGAGTCTACTCCCGTGAAATACCATGAGACAATTCATCGTATTTCTAATCTAAAAGAGACTCTATGTTACACGCAAAAGATCTTCGCTACGGGAACAAAGTAATCAACAAAAAAGGTGAGGTCATAACGGTCCAGCAGATCCTCTGCAACACTATCGTCTATGATACGGCGATCAATGTGAGCAGAAGGCACCTTTCAAAGGTCAGCGGATTCTACAATTCTTCCTATACCACCCAGGTGACCGAGGTCGTCAAAGAGGCCGAGATGCAGGAAATAGAACCGATCGAGCTTACGCCGAAGATCCTGGAGAGATGCGGATTTCGTAATTTCGTTCGGGACGAATGGATAATCACTAGCGGCAATACACACACGGATTTTGTATTCTCTTCGGAAGGCCTTCAGCTAAGGCACTCTACTCCAACCCGTGTGGGGATCAAATACCTCCACCAGCTCCAGAATTTCTTCTACGCCATCGCCGGTCGGGAGCTGGAGGTCAACTTGTAAAAAAAAGAAAACCTGCCATCATCCGATGGCAGGCTCAATGCGATCTATCGATCGGGAAACTTATTTCACGTTCTTGCTTACGATCTTTGCAAGATCGAACATCGACACCTGCTCTTTTCCAGCGAACACAGCTTTCAGCTTTGCATCGGCATTGATCATGCGCTTGTTCTTCTTATCCTGCAGGTTGTTCTTTTTAATGTAATCCCAGATCTTCTTAACGATCTCCGTCCTCGGTAAAGGCTTAGTGCCGATAACTTCGGCGAGCACGGGACTCGGAGTCAATGGGGCCATGAAAGCCGCATTGGGCGTTCTCTTAGCCGCTTTTTTCACTACTTTTTTTGCCGCTTTTTTCGGCGCTTTAGCGGGTGCTTTTTTCACCACTTTTTTAGCCGCTTTCTTCGCAGCCTTCTTGATAGCTTTTGCCATGATTATTTCATTTTAATGGGTTAATAGTTTAAATGTACAGATATTAATCTTTCTGTATGCATAATTTTTCAAAATTCCTTCGAGGAAGAACAATTTTGTGCGTTTTTTGTGGACTACTCCCTGCGACTACCCCAACCTGGTCCTACCATAACGCCAGATCGCGGCGATCATTCATCGCCTGTTTTTGCGCATTAACCCTTGCCGATAGATACGCCGGCAGCGCTTCATCGGCCCTCTGCAACCTGCTAAACGCCTTGTTCCGCTCACCGTTATCCGGCAAAAAGCTGATATAGTTTAAAAATAAATAATGCAAGGCGAGCCGGTTGTAGTCGTCTAATCGCTTATCGGCGATCAGCCGCGACACCTTTTCCTCCAGTCCCCGCTTGTCCCTGGCCTCCAGCGCAAAGGCCCTGCCCAGCCGCTTTGCCCAGTTGAAACTGGCATCCCCCCGGTCGAAAGACAGCAGGTTACCCAGCAGGATATCGTCTGCCCCGATATCCAGGTCCTCGAGCTCCCGTAAAAAATAAGTGCGGTTAAGCGATCTCAAAAGATCGGGATGTTGCCCCTCCGGATCGATGGCTATCGCCAGTTGGGCCGGTAAAAATACAGACCAGTCTCCCGTTTCTGCGGCTAATACAGCAATATGCATCTCGCTTAGGCGTCCCGTGAGATGATCGAACCCGCAGGTAGCCATAGGCAGCCAGTGACGGCGGATCTCCAACGCCGCCCGTGGTGAATAGCTATCCATATACCGCTCGAGAAAGATAAAAGGATAATAACCCTTTCGTTCGGTTTCCGCTATCGCCGCTCCCAGCAGCCTTTTGAAAGTAGAGTCGACGGCCAGACTGTCCGAACACCGCCGGCTGATCTCAAAATCATCCATGTGGGTCGCCTTGGGATGTTCGCGATGGTAAGCTGCTACCACGGGATCTGCCATCCGCTTGAGATAATCGTCAAAGGCATTCTGCGCCGGCCCGAAATTCACATTCCGGAAATCCAGTCCGGCCATCCCGGCATCCTTATAATACATTCCATTGGCGGTGTCCAGCATCCGGTCCCGGTATCCGACCAGCCGGGCAGCTCCCAAAGGAAGCTCGGAGGCAGCAGGGACCCGGTCGAGATAAAAGGCAAACAGATAGGCGCCATTGACACCCTTGCCCCGGTAAATATGCGGCTCCGTGCTGAGATAGTAGACGCAATTCCCCTTGATGCCGACATGGTCCACATCGATCCAGCAATCGTGCGGCGGATTGTCGAGCGGGCGGTAATGTTCATCGGTTGGCAGTATTATGCGCTCTGCGCTATAGTCGCTGGCTGTAGCATTAATATAGGTTGCATTCCCCGCCACCTGGTATCCCGGATGCTCATCCAGCACCACCAGGATCTTGTTGTCGATAACGGCCTGCGGATATTTGGCTGCAAAATCCTCCAACGACATCCCGTTTCGGAGATCGGCAAAAGCCCCCTGGACATTGCCCGAATCTAACCGCACCAGGCGGGCGGTAGTCTGCTTCAAAGAATAGTAAGCCTTGACAGGTTCCTTTTTTGTGGTGCGTAGCTGCAAAGAATCTACAATGAACCGGAGCCGGTTCATCACAGTATCGTCGTATAGCAGCCCATTGGCATGAAGTGGGAAATTTGGTAGCTGACCATGGGCCGTAAAACCCCCGATGACAGTCAGACATAGGATGATAAGGTATTTCATATTTGATTATATTTCCTAAAAAATGCAAGTGTATCTCCGGCGTTTTCACTACATACTCTTAACTATTGGAGTCTTGATGGCCTCGACCTGTTCCGGGTCGCCCCTCGAGCTGCGCTCGCCGGACGGTAACATCCGCTTTGCTTTTCAGCTCACTGACAGCTGCCCCGTCTATAGCGTCTGGTACGGGAATACCCGGCTCATCGTTGCCTCACCCTTATCCCTGGTCTTCCGCGAATCGGGCAATAACCCATCTTCCTCGGTGTTTGGCCCCGGCCTCCATGCCCTCGAGCCCATTTACCGGGAAGGAAAAGATGAATATACCCTCCCCATCGGCAAGAACAGCAGCGTACACGACCGCTTCAACGAATATACTATTCCCCTGCAAGAGCCGCAAGGCCGCCACCGCAAGCTCTTGTTAATTGTCCGGCTTTACAACGACGGCCTTGCTTTCCGCTGGGTCTTTCCCCGCCAGGCCGGATGGACGCACTATAAGCTCCTGGCCGAGAACACCGGCTTCCGCCTCGAGGGCGACCCCTTTCTCCTGGCTTCCTTCCTGCCGGGATTCACCACTTCCCATGAAGGAAGATATGCCCGCCTGCATCTAAGCGAGGTAAAGAACGACACCCTGATGGATGCTCCGGTCTTCCTGGAGTTTCCAGGCAACCTTTATATGGCGATCACCGAGGCACAGCTTACCGATTATGCCGGCATGTATCTCATAAAACATAAAGGCCTCCTTAAAAGCGAGCTCTCTCCGCTGCCCGGTGGTCATGGCATCAGGGTCAACGCTATCCTGCCCCATCGCACCCCCTGGCGTGTCCTGTTTATCGGCCCAAGACCCGGCGCCTTCCTGGAGTCCAACCTCCTCACCGATCTCAACGATCCCTGCGCCATCAAAGACCTCTCGTGGCTCCATCCCGGAAAAACGGATTTTCACTGGTGGAATGGCGACATCGTCCCGGACACCAGCTTTCCGCCGGGCATCAACTTCGAGACCAATCAATATTATATCGACTTCTGCGCCCGCAACAAGCTGGAATACCATACCGTGATCGGCTATGGCGGCATCGCCTGGTACACCAATGACGGCATCAGCTATCAGCCCGGTCCGCATTCCGACCCCTCCCTGCCCATTCCCGGCCTGGACATGCAGCGCATCTGCGATTACGCCGCCTCCAAAGGCGTAGGCATCCGCGTCTGGGTGCATTGGAAAGCCCTCTGGCCCAACATCGATAAGACCTTTACACAGTTTGAAAAATGGGGGGTCAGGGGTATGATGGTCGACTTCATGGATCGCGATGACCAGCAGATGGTCAACATCCAGACGACGATACTCCGCAAGGCTGCCCTGCACCACCTGCATATCCAGTTTCATGGTGCTTATAAACCCACCGGCCTCCTCCGCACCTGGCCCAACGAGCTGACCCGCGAAGGAACGCTCAACTACGAGAACGATAAATGGGGCAACCCCATCACCCCGGATGACGACCTCAACGTCGTATTCACAAGACTGCTTGCTGGCTCCACCGACTACCACCTCGGCGGCTTCAGGGCGGTTGCCACAGCCGATTACAAAGCACATTATACACATCCCCTGGTGCTGGGCACCCGCTGCCACATGCTGGCAATGTATATCGTCCTCGAAAACTATCTGCCCATGGTCTGCGATGACCCCACCGCCTACGAGGGACAGGAAGGTTTCGACTTCCTCAAAAGCGTTCCGTCAATCTGGGATGAGACACGCGTTCCGGTCGCCATCCCCTACCAGTGGGCAGCCATCGCCAGAAGAAGAGGACCGGACTGGTTCCTCGGCGCTATCAACAGCAGCACCGCCCGCGACGCTTCTATCCCGCTGAGCTTCCTTCCGCCCGGAAGATATGAAGCTACCATCTATAGTGACGCACCGGACGTAATCCAGAACCCCAACCACCTGGTCAAAAAAACACGCATCGTCCAATCCCACGATAGCCTAAACCTCAGCCTGGCAGCCGGCGGCGGAGAGGCAGTATGGCTGAGAAAGCTGGAAAATACGCATCTTTGATCCTATGAGCAGCCCTCCCGATTTCGATGAACGCTGGGATGAGTACAAGCACTTTTTCAAAGAGATAGCTATCCCCGCCAGGACGACCCTTCTGCGCGAAGGAGAAGTCTCCCGGCAGGCCTATTACATCGGCAAAGGCTGCATCCGGATGTGGTTCAACAACAACGGCAAGGACATCACCTTCCAGTTCTTCTTCGAAGGACAAGGCGTCTCCTCCATCGAAAGCTTCCGCACCGGTCGCCCAAGCCTCTTCAACCTTGAAACCCTAGAGCCCTGCACCCTCTGGGTCATCACCAAAAACGACTTCGAAACGATGCTTGCCGAAGCGCCAGGCTACAAAGCGCTTATCGAAGAGAATATCTACCAGCGCCTGGAACACTATTTCGCCCTTTTCCTCTCCCGCATCCGCGATACCCCGCAGGAACGCTATCTCCACCTGCTGCAGGATCACCCCGAGATCGTTCAACGAATCCCCCAGCACTATATCGCCAGCTTTCTGGGCATCACCCCCGTTTCGCTCAGCAGGATAAGGAACAAAATGCGTTCTTAACAATTGTTATCGTTTGCCCACCGCCGACGGCAGAGCTTTGAAAAAAAATGTGTATGAAAGTCGCCATCGTCTTCAACCACCCCTACCAGGGGAGCTTCTGCAACGCCATCCTGCGGACCGTAGTCAAAGGCCTCCACACCGCAGGTCACGAAACCGACATCCTCCATCTCGACAACGACGGATTCAACCCCGTGATGACCGCGGCCGACCTCCGAGGGTTCCTGGATGGCGCCCCCGTAGACCCCCAGGTCTTCGAATACAAACGCCGGCTGGACCAGGCTGACCACCTCATCCTGATCTTCCCTATCTGGTGGGAGCTCATGCCCGCGATGACCAAGGGCTTCATAGACAAGGTCATCTATCCCGGCGTCGCCTATGACTGTGACAGATCCGGTCGCTGGCCCCGCATGGTAAAAAGATGGGACAAGCTGCAAGGCGTCACTCTCATAACGACTATGAACAGCGCTTCCCTCGTCTACCGCCTCGTTTTCGGCAACGCGATTAAGAAGGCGGTGCTCACCGGAACATTTTGGAAAATGGGCTACCGCAACCGGAAATGGCTCAACTTCAGCATGGTCAAATTCGTGTCGGCTGCCAAAAGAGAGCGCTGGCTCGCAAAGCTGGAACGGCATTTCAGCAGGCTGGCGCCGGTAACAAAGACTGCAGCTGCGGACACCACCTGTACTACAATCGTACAGGCCCTCCCCAAAATAGATATGTAAAATTTTGACCGATAGTCAATTGCAGCTTTGGCACCGTCTTAGCTTGAAAAACTGAAAAGCTAACAATATGTGGAGGAATTACCT
This sequence comes from Puia dinghuensis, assembly GCA_026224995.1. Taxonomy (GTDB): domain Bacteria; phylum Bacteroidota; class Bacteroidia; order Chitinophagales; family Chitinophagaceae; genus Puia; species Puia dinghuensis_A. The sequence goes on along the minus strand of JAMFRX010000059.1, from coordinate 1,801 downwards.
GCTCGTCGCCTTTCGCAACCTCTCCCGGAACAGGGCCTTTTCCCTTATCAATATCCTGGGCCTTGCAGTAGGGCTTACCACCTGCCTGCTCATCATGGTCTATGTCCTCGATGAGGCTAGCTACGACAGGCACCTCAAAGACCTCGACCACCTCTACCGCGTGGCTATCGGGGATGGCGGCGACGGCTGGGCAGCAGCCCCCGCGCCCCTCGCCGCAGGCTTTAAAAACGATCTCCCCGCGGTGATGGAAGCTACCCGGCTCATGAAATTTCCCAACATGGACAATATAGTGCTGGACTATACCTCGGGCAAGGAAACCCGGCGCTTTCGGGAATCCAACGGCTACTATGTCGACTCCAACTTTTTCCGCGTCCTCTCCTACGACTTTAGCGCCGGGAACCCACAGACGGCCCTCGACCAGCCCAATAGTCTGATCCTCTCCCATACAGTAGCGGAAAAATTGTTTGGAAAAGAGGACCCCATAGGCCGGCAGGTAAAGGTTGGCCTGCCATTCGGCCGCTTCGACTATACCGTCCGTGGCGTCTTCAATGACCAGGGCCTGCGTTCCCATATCCCCGCTCATTTCTTCCTGTCTATGCGCAATGGTGATATCGGACCTATGGTGGCCTCCATGCACAGCTGGGCCCTGGGCAATATCTTTCACACCTACATCAAGCTGAAACCTGGAACGGACGTAGCGGCATTCCGTAGTAAGCTTAACCCCTACTTTCGCCGTCAGGGTGGGGAAGAGCTCAAGTCGCAGGGCCTCATGAAAGGCCTTATCCTGCAGCCGGTAAAGGATATCTACCTCCATTCCGCTCTTGGCAACGAGATAGCCCCCAATGGAGACGTTCGTACGCTGTATATGCTTGCCTCCATCGCCGTCTTCATCCTCCTCATCGCCTGCATCAATTTCATGAACCTCAGTACGGCCCGATCTGAAAAGAGAGCCAAAGAGGTCGGCGTACGCAAGGTCATGGGCGCCGAAAGAGCCGCTCTCATCCGCCAGTTCCTCGGCGAATCGTTCCTGCTCTGCGGCATCGCGCTCGTGGCAGCCCTGCTGCTCACCTGGACCATTCTACCTCTGTTCGATGCTTTCACTCACAAAGACCTTCAGCCCTTCCATGAGCCCCGCCTCATCGCCGTGATCGTGGCGCTCACCCTGTTCGCCGGTCTCGTATCCGGCTGCTATCCGGCCTTCTACCTGTCCTCATTCAGGCCGGCCGCCGTTCTGAAAGGAAAGCTGGTCCATCACCTGAGCGCGACTATTTTACGGAAAGGATTAGTTGTCTTCCAGTTCACGATCTCCATCGGCCTCGTTCTGGGCGCCATCGTTATTGGCGAACAAATGAAACTGTTCAACAAACAGGATCTCGGGTTCGATAAAGCCCAGCAGGTCGTCCTGCCGCTGCAGGGCAAACAGGAAGCCATGAACTACGATGTCTTACGCGACCGGCTCATGAAGAGCCCCTATGTCAAATCCGTGACCAGCGGATCTTCCTACCCCGGCATCCCCAATATCTTCGATATGCCATTTTATGCCCCCGGAAAGAAAGGGAAGGACTTTGTGGACATGCAGATGGTCACCGTCAATAACAATTATTTTCAAACCCTCGGCTATCATCTCCTGGCCGGCAGGATACTCCTCTCGGAACGACCCTCCGACTCCGGCGCCATCATCCTGAACACCACGGCCCTGAGACAGCTTGGCCTGGATCCAGCTACCGCCATCGGCAAAAAGATCTCTTATTCCTGGGAAGGCACGGACCGCCCCATGGAGATCGTCGGCATAGTTAAGGAT
>JAMFRX010000058.1 GCA_026224995.1 Puia dinghuensis | reverse complement strand
TGTAGCCGGCCCCTGCGGGTTGACGGGGTTTGCAGGAACCTCCCTGTAGTAGCTATCCTTGTAGTAATCCGCGCACCACTCCCAGACATTCCCCGCCATATCAACCAGCCCATATCCATTGGGGGCAAAGCTGCCGACGGGCGCGGTGTAGTAGAAGCCGTCATGGGAAGTGTTCTTATCCGGGAAACGCCCTTCCCAAAAGTTGCCATGGGCCGGGCCGGAAGTAACGGATTCATCGCCCCAGGGATAGATCTTATCTTTCAGTCCGCCGCGGGCGGCGAATTCCCATTCGGCTTCGGTGGGCAGGCGTTTATGTGCCCATTTGCAATAGGCGACGGCATCATACCAGGAGATATGGACCACGGGATAGTTTTCCTTTCCGGCGATCGTGCTGCCCTGCCCATGGGGGTGACGCCAGCTGGCGCCTTTCTTCCAGGCCCACCACTGGCTGTAGTCGTTGAGGTCGACGGGGTGGTCGGGTGGGTCGAAGACCAGGGAGGCGGGTACCAGGAGGCTGGCGTCGGGTTTGGCGGCGCCGGGGGGTAGCTGTTGCTCGAGCTCGTTCCAGTCTGGTTTCTTTTCGGCCGTGGTGGTATAGCCGGTAGCCTTGACGAAAGCCGCGAATTGGGCATTGGTGACTTCGGTCCGGTCTATCCAGAAGCCGGAGATGGTGACGGTGTGTTTGGGGTATTCGTCTTCTAAGGCCTGGCTGTTGTCGGCGCCCATGCGGAAGGTGCCGCCGGGGATCCAGACCATGCCGGGATGGGCCGCGCGGGCTGCGGCGTCGGGGTAGGCAGCTGAAATGGGGGCCGACGGAGATGCCGTGGCAGTGCTGGCCGGATGGGCCAGGGCAGCAACGCTGGGCAATTGGCTCGCCGTCGTGGCGCTGGGCAACGGGTTCGCCGTCGTGGCAAACCGCGACGGGATATTCTTCTCACAGGAAATGGCGTCCTTCTTTAAGGTCACGACTGTATCTGTTTTTACTACAGGTGGCCGTGCCGCCTCATGACACGACAGCCCCATAACCAGCACCAACCCCGGCGCTAACCCATTCCTCATTTTCATTCGTTTGTAATTCAATGTGGAATAAAGATAGGCCAAAGAAATTGTGCAGACCAATGCTCAGGGGTTGACGGTGAAATATCGAAAGAAACTGCGGGCTGGCTGAGGGCGGTTTTGCTAACTCCAGCCACAGCCCCCCGTCACATCGCTGCGACGTTGGGTACCATAACCGACGACCACCACGTCGTTGAGTTGTGCATTGCCGCCCGTCAGCTTCAGTTCCGCATGCTCGTAATTATACATTCATCCTTTACGCTTGCGCCCGGCCGGGGAATAACCCCTGAAGGACTTCGATGACCACTAAGGCCATTGTTAGCGGGGACAGCTATCCTGCCCAGAGTAATTTCACATACCTTTACCTCAGACTCGATTGAACGATCGTTTTATTGAGTCGAGATGATCGCCGGTTAGTGATTGGCGTTACGCGCCGGCATCATCGATCCACCCGGTAAAAAGAAATTTTTACCGGGTTTTTTATTCCCATGGAATGGACAAAGATTAACAAATTTTACTAGTCTACCAAATTAGTAGGGAAATAAATTTGTACCTTTACTTCATGCAACCGCATCCCGTCCTATCTAATGAAAGTCGTATCCGCCTGACGGCCTTCTTCGTCCTGGTGCTCACCCTGGTGTATCTTTTGAAGGGCTGGGGCCTGATACCGGTGTTCCTCCTGCTGGACTTCACGCTACGGGCCTTCGGCTTTTCCGTCTATAGCCCCCTGAGCTGGCTCAGCGGTCAGCTGGTCCGGCTGCTGCATCTGCCGGTGAAGCCGGTCTACATGCCGCCCAAGCGGTTTGCGGCCCGCATTGGGTTCGTGTTCTTCGTGGCGATCGTCATCCTGCACTATACCGGCATTTCTACGGTGATCCCCGCCGGCGTGATCGTCCTTTTCGCCGCGCTGGAGTCACTGGCGAATTTCTGCGCCGGCTGCTATGTCTACAATGCCTATGCCCGGCTGCGGAGCCGGTGACCCGGAATATCCCGCCGTTTACATAAAATCTCCTATTCTTACCGGATTTGTCTTACTTTAAAGACATGTGGAAGAAAGCCTCCCTCCCCTATTATCTGCTGTTTACGGCCTGCTTCTCCCTGTTCTGGTTTCTCTTTAAGCTGGGCGGCATCATCGACGCCGGTGCGGCCCTCCGCTCTACTGCCGTGGACATGGTCCTCAACATCGCCGTGCTGGTGCTCACGGTGGAAGTGTTGCTGCCGCGCTATTTTTACCCGGGCCGTTATGCCCGGTTCACCTTCCTGCTGGCCGCCGTGATCTTCCTTGGCGGCAGCGCCATCATCGTCCTGCAGCTAAGGCTCATGCAGCTTAGTCTCTGGCAATACCAGGCCAGTCTGGCTAAATTCAAACTACATTTCTTCTATTGGTTCTGGTCCGACCTGGTAGCCGGATCCTACTTCATGATCGCCTTCATAGCGCTCACCGGCGCTGCCATTCGCCTCGCCTTCGACCGCAGCCGGGCGGCCCGCCGTCTCGCGGAGCTCGAGGCCGAGCACCTGCGCTCCGAGCTAGCCAATATCCGCGACCAGCTGAACCCGCATTTTCTCTTCAACGCCCTGAACACCATCTACTACCGGATAGATAAAGCCAATACCGTTGCCCGATCGCTCACCCAGCAGTTCTCTTCCCTCCTGCGTTATCAGCTTTATGAATGCAACGACCCATTGGTGCCCATTGAAAAAGAGATCCAGTTCATAGAGCATTATATCGAGCTGCAGAAGCAAAGGACCGGCGATCAACTGGAGGTGAGCATGCAAGGCTTTGCGCTTATGCGGGGCTTTGCGATCCCGCCACACCTGCTGATGCCCCTGGTGGAGAACTGCTTCAAGCATGTCTCCCATTTCGCCGGCAGGCCCAATTATATCCGGTTCTTCTGCGGACGAGAACACGGTCAATTCCAATTCCAGACGGTCAACAGCTTCGACCCGGCAGTGCGACCGGCGCCCACCGGCATCGGCCTCACTGCGACCCGCAAACGCCTGAACCTGCTATACAATGACCGATACATCCTGACGACAACCGATTCCGACAGCTGCTTCGAGACCACGCTTAAAATTCCCCTGCCGTGAAACCCACCTGCCTGATCATCGACGACGAACCCATAGCCGCCCGCGGATTGGCGGAGGACCTCAACGCCCTGGCCCTCTTCGCCGTCACCGGTATCGCCCACAACACTGCCCAGGCCCATGAGCTCTACAGGATGGCGCCCGTGGACCTGCTTTTCCTGGACATCGAAATGCCGGGCCGCAACGGCCTCGAATTCCTGAAAAGCCTGCCCGCAAAACCCCTTGTTATCCTGGTAACGGCCTACCAGCAATATGCCTTAAAGGGCTATGAACATGGCGTTGTCGACTACCTGCTGAAACCTGTGTCACCCGAACGACTGCGGATCGCCTGCGAAAAAGCGCTGGAATGGCATGCCCTGCGCCACCCGGATGGTCATCTCTATGTCAAATGCGATGGCAAATACCAGCGCATCGACTGCAGCGAGATCACCCACATCGAGGCCGCCAATAACTACATCCTCATACATATGGTCGCCAGAAAATATATGGTGTATCAATCGCTAAAGACCATCCGGAAGGAATTGTCCGCCCGGGGGTTTGTGCAGGTACATAAATCCTTTGTCGTCGCTACCCGGCATATCACCCAGGTGGACGGCAGCACCTTATTGCTGCAGGATATCCGCATCCCGTTGAGCAGGCGCTACAGAACAGCGTTCCTCCAAGAGCTGCAGCTCACCAGGAATATCCTGCCTGTTGCATAAACAGCCTTGCCGCCGGTACGCCCGGCCGGTATATTTACTAAAAACATGCGACGCAAAACATTTGTCCAACAGCTCACAGGCGGGGCAGCCGCGCTTCTGCTCACTCCGGGCGCGGGTGCACAGACCACCGCGGATAGTCAGACCCAGCGTGCAAACGCGCCGGCCTCAACGAGCGTCCAGGCAATGCCGGCCCCCGCCCAGGAACCACCGCCCTTCCCCGTCGACCTGGTCAAAGAATTCGTGATCGCCGGCCATGGCAACTTCCCCAAGGTCCAGGCCATGCTGCAGGAGCATCCCAACCTTATCTACTGCAAGTACGACTGGGGTAACGGCGATTTCGAAGCGGCTATCGAAGGAGCCGGCCATGTCGGCAACAAAGAGATAGCCCACTACCTGCTGGCCGCGGGCTCGCGGGTTACCCTTTATGTGCTGACCATGCTGGGAAGGATCGACCTCGTCAAACCTGTTCTCGAAGCCTATCCAGAGCTCCTCCCCGCAAAGGGGCCGCATGGATTCACCCTCCTGCATCATGCCAGGGTTGGGGGAAAAGATAGCGAAGAACTCTACGCCTGGCTGCAGGAAAAAGGATTAAAGGAAGATTGGGTGAAGCTGCGGTGAATTCATATGTTTGTAGCATGCGCAAGCTCAAATACATCATGCACGTCTCCCTGGATGGCTTCTATGCCGGCCCCACTGGCGAGATGCAATGGATCCACATGGACAACGAGATCGGCAAGTATGTTCACCAGGTGATCGCCCCCTGCGATGCCGTCGTCTATGGCCGCGTGACCTATGAGCTCATGAAAGCGTTTTGGCCTACCGCCGAACAGGATCACGGGGCAGAAACCGGGTCGCATATTGCAGAGCATGCCCGCTGGGTCAACCCCGTAGAGAAGATCGTCTTCTCCCGGACCCTTACAGACGCCTCCTGGGAGAATACTAAAATTATAAAGGAAGATATCGCGAAGGAAATGATCCGGCTCAAGCAGAAGCCCGGTAAGGATATGGTGCTGCTCGGCAGCGCCAGTATCGCGCAATTGCTCATGACGCATGGGCTCATCGACGAATATTGGCTGACCATCAACCCGGTGGCGCTTGGCGCGGGGAAACAGCTATTCAAGCAGCGACTGAACCTGAAGCTCGTTTCCACGACGGCCTTCGCCAGCGGGGCCATTGGCACGCACTATGTGCCGGCGTAGGGGACAGGATGGGAAGCATGATGGCTGGCCCGGTCCATTCCCCGCTTTCTCCCTGCAGGGAAAATTCGTACCTTAGGTATCAAACCCCCCTTCCATGAAGCCCCTACACCCCCGCACTTTCGCGGCGCTAGCCGCAATATTGCTATTTTCCGCCTGCAAAAAGGAGATCGATTACATCGGTCAGCACTACAATGATCTGTCACCCTATAAGATCACCACCTTCCGCTATTTTTCTCCTACCAGCGGATGGGATACCCTGACCTTTTACTACGACCATTGGGGCAATCCCACCAGCATTACCCGGCCTCAGCCCAATATAGGCGCACCCGATTTCGCGTTCAAGTATGACCGCAACCACCGGCTAACGGATTATCTGGGCCTCTTTGGCCCGGGAGGGACAGCCGCCGTATTCTGGGATAAATATTTCTATGACGCCAAAGGGCATATCACCGCAGACTCACTGTATACCCTGGTGAATATCGTCAATGGCCAGATCGGCCAGCATGCAGAAAATTTCGTCAAATACCTCCAATACGACGCCTGGGACCGGATCGTGCAGGAGACCATGGTCAGGCAAGGTGTAAGCTTCTCGACAAACTATGTCTACGATTCCACGGGAGACCTGGTAGCGAGAGATGTCCAGTATGATCACCGGCTCAATTTCCACCGCACCAACAAAATATGGATGTTCCTGGACCGGGACTACAGCCTTAATAACCCCTTCGTGGCTTCTTCGTACAACGCCGGATCCCTGCCGCTCCACTGGACCGTCTCGCAGGAATCCTCCTCAGACTTCTTCCTTTTCGAGGATTACTTTACGGAGGCATATATTACCTATGAATACCAATAAGGAAGGCTGAACCCCGGCCTCGCGGACCTAAGCTCCCTCCACGGCCTTCTTTAATAATCCCACTGCCTCCACCATCTCCTTCTCATTCAATGAGGCAAACCCAAGCCTCACCCCATTCACCCGTCCCGGCTTCTGATGCCAGTAATCGTCCCCATCGGCCATCCCCAGGCCCAGCTTCTGCGCGCCCGCCGCGATCGTCTTTACATTCCGGTCGCCAAACGTTGCCCATAAGGAAAATCCGCCGGCAGGGATATCGAACTCCGCGACACCCTTGAGCTCCTTACGCAGCAGCGTGCAAAGCAGGTCCCGTCGTTCATGATAGATCTTGTTGGCCTTCTTCAAATGCCGATCGATATCGCCGTTGCGCAGCAGGTTGGCCATCGCCTCCTCCATGAGCTGCTCACCCTGCCGGTCTACTAACTTACGCAGCCAGGTGGCCTGTTCGATAAGGTTTACCGGCGCTACCAGGAACCCGATACGGATCGCGGGCGCTATCGTCTTGCAAAAAGAGCCGACATAGATCACGTTGCCGCAGGTGTCCACGCTGACCAAGGGCATAATGGGGCTGCTGGCATAGTGGAAGTCGAAGTCATAGTCGTCTTCCACCACGGCGAACTGGTATTTCTTCGCCAGCTCAAGCAGCTGCTGCCGTCGTGCGGCGCTCAGCGTTACGGTCGTCGGCATATGATGGTGCGGGATGACATAGAGCATGCGCAGCTTCTTCTTCTTACAGAGCTGCTCGACGGCATCGATATCCATGCCGTCCTTGTCGACCGGGATGAAATTCAGGTTCGCGCCCGCCGCCCGGAAGACCTCACTGGCGCCGAGGTAGCCCGGTTCGCCTACGGCAACTTCTTCGCCCTTGCGCACCAGGATCTGGCTTGCCAGGTACATGGCCATCTGCGCCCCTTTGGTGATGAGGATATTGGCAGGGGATACCTGAAGTCCGCGGGAATGATTGAGAAAACGCGCCAGCTCATTGCGCAGGTTCTCCGACCCCTGTACAGGGCCATAGGAGAGGAACTTGGCCGTAAACCGGTAGTTGCCGAAACGCCGGTACTCGCGGATCAGCAGGTCGATGGGCGCCAGCCGCGTATCGGGGAAGCCGTCATTGAAAACCAGCGTCTCACGCCTTGCTATATACGCATGATCAAACAGGTATTGGCGCTTGTCCACGGCAAAGGCGGTCTCTGCGGGATAGGTAAAAGCGGTCTTGGTCGCGGCCACGGAACGGGGCCTGGCCACCGGCAGCTTGGTCGCGACGAAAAGCCCCTTGCGTGGAAAGGCCTCCGCCCAACCCATGGCCTGCAGCTAATCGAAGGCGGCGATCACCGTATTGCGATGGAGGTCTAAAAGCTCTGCCAGCTTCCGGCTGCT
>JAMFRX010000488.1 GCA_026224995.1 Puia dinghuensis | reverse complement strand
CATCGCTCAGGATGACGACCTCGGGATGCTTGCGGAATACGGCTGCCAGCGCTTCTAATTCGGACTTGCTGTATACAGCGCCGCTTGGATTGCAGGGAGAGCTGAACAGGAAGGCCTTTGTCTTCGGCGTAATGGCCTTCTCCAGCTGCGCAGGCGTGATCTTGAAGCCGCTATCCCCGGAGGCATGGACCTCCACGACCTTTCCGCGGGCTATCTTCACCAGCTCGCTGTAGGTCACCCAGTAAGGGGTAGGAATGATGACCTCTTCGCCGTCGTCTACCAGGGCAAGGATGACGTTGGCCAGGCTCTGCTTGGCGCCTGTGGATACGACAATGTTCTCGGGCTTATAGTCTAAGTTGTTATCTCGCTTGAATTTCTGGCAGATGGCTTCACGAAGGTCGGCATAGCCGGCTACAGGAGTATAATGGCTCCAGTTGTCGTCGATCGCCTTCTTGGCGGCATCCTTGATGTGTACAGGAGTGTCGAAATCGGGCTCTCCGAGGGACAGGTCGATCACGTCGACACCTTTTGCCCTGAGCTCCCGGCCCAGCTTGGCCATCTTTAAGGTTTCGGGCTCGCTAAAGCGGGAAAGAATGGAGGATAGTTGCATAATTTGTAAAATAGAGGCGGCAAAGGTAGGGAATTGTAAAATAGAGGCGTTAAAAATAGGGGAAAAAAACAGCCGGCGGGAAGCAAAAAAAGCTCCTGCGTGGGGAAAAAACCTGTGGCGAGGGGAAAAAACCTATATTTGCCGTTCCAAAAAAAACAAACGAAACTTCCAATGAGAGCACTGGTAAGTATTTTTGCTGCTTTACTGATCGCGATCTCCGTATACCAGCTTTCCTTCACCTGGTTCGTCAACAAGCATGAGTCGGCGATGGATGCGAAGGCGAAGACATACGTCAAGAATCTTTATCCCGTTTCCGCTGCCGCAAAATATCCCGGCGACAAAGAGGCGCAAGCCCTCTATCAGGATACGCTGGACCAGGTATATAACCTGCGGAAGGCAAAATTGTTGGATACCACCAAGGACACCAAGATCACGTGGTGGGGCACAACCTATCAGAAAGCCAAGGAAAAAGAGCTCCTGCTGGGCCTCGACCTGCAAGGCGGTATGAGCGTCACGCTGGACGTCGCGCTGGACGGGCTGATCAAAGGCCTGAGCAATAATTCCCGCGATCCGCAGCTGCTGAAGGCTATCGGTGTCGCCCAGGGGAAGAAGTTGAGCAGCAACGGCAATTTCATCGACCTCTTCGCAGAGTCTTACAAAGAAGTTAATCCTAACGGCAAGCTGGCTCCGCTCTTCTCCAACAGCAACCGCAACAAGATCGGCTACGATGCCTCCGATGCTACCGTCATTAGCTACCTGCACGAACAGGCCAATGCGGCCATGCAGCAGACCTATAAGGTATTGGACACGCGTATCAATCAGTTCGGCGTAGCCCAGCCCAGCATCAACCTGGACGAGAACCGCGGGATCATTTCCGTAGAGCTGGCCGGCGCTACCGACCCCGACCGCGTTCGCAAATACCTGCAGTCCACCGCCAACCTGCAATTCTGGGAAGTCTACAATACCGGCGAGCTCAGAGATCAGCTGATCGCCGCAGACAAGTCGCTCCAGGGCTATCTCAACGGCGTGAAGCTGGATACGGCCAAGGCGTCGGCCGACAGCTCTTCCACCGCCAGGGCGGATAGCGCCAAAAAAGATACCGCCGCCAATGTCGCCAATGCCAATCCCCTGTTCCGGGTGATGGTACCCGCCGACGGCCGGCAAGACCAGAAGACGGGCGCGATCCAGTACTACTCTTTCATCGGCCAGTCCCAGCTAAAGGATACCGGCCTCGTCAACAGCTATCTCAGCAATCCCATTGTCCGGAATGCTTTCCCGCAGGACCTCAAATTCCTCTGGGGCAAACAGGACTTCGACGAAGACGGAAAGCTCAGCCCCGTCCTCCAGCTATATGCGATCAAGACCCTCCCCGGCACGGAAAAAGCCCGCATCGAAGGATCGGTAATGGAGAACGCCACCCAGGACTTCGACCCCATCACCAGCGAGGTCGTCGTAGAGATGAGCATGAACAAGCAGGGCGCCAAGGCCTGGGCAGACATGACCACCAAGAACACCAACAAGCCGATCGCCATCGTGCTGGATGATATCGTCTATTCCGCCCCCCTCGTCAGCGAGCCCATCACCGGCGGCCAGTCCCGCATCACCATGGGTAAGGGACGCAACTCCAACCAAAGCGTCACCGAAGCGATCGATCTGGCCAATATCCTGAAATCAGGAAAGCTGGACGCGCCGGCAAGGATCGTACAGGAACAGGTCGTAGGCCCTACCCTGGGACGCGAAGCCGTCAACGGCGGGATGATGGCCTTCGGCATCTCCTTCCTGGTGATCTTCACCCTGATGCTGGTGTACTATAACAGCGCCGGTTGGGTCGCTAACGCCGCGCTCATACTCAACCTGCTCTTCACCATCGGGGTTCTCAGCAGCCTGCACGCCACCCTGACCGCCCCCGGCATCGCCGGCCTGGTCCTCACCATCGGGATGGCCGTAGATACCAACGTTATCATCTTCGAACGCATCAAGGAAGAGCTTACCCGCGGCAAGAGCTACCCGATAGCCGTAAAAGACGGCTACCGGCGATCGCTGGCGCCCGTGCTGGACGCCCACGTCACCACCTTGCTGACGGCCCTCATCCTCTTCTACTTCGGATTGGGCCCCGTGCTGGGCTTCGCCACCACGCAGATCCTGGGTATCCTCCTCTCCCTGTTCTGCGGTATCCTGGTCTCCCGCATCATCACCGACTTCTATACCAATAAGAACCGGCACTTCAACTACTTCACGCCGCTGTCGCGCCGCATCTTCAAGCACGCCAGCTTCAAGTTCATCGAATACCGGAAAGTGGCCTACGGCATCTCCGTGGTCGTCCTGATCCTGGGTGTCGGCTCCTTCTTCCATGGCTTCCGCGAAGGCGTGGAGTTCCAGGGAGGCCGCAGCTACGTGATCAATTTCCATAAGCCGGTACAGCAAGACCAGGTCAAGGATGCGCTCAAGCAGGTTCTAACGGGCACCAACCCCGAGATCAAGACCTACGGCGGCCAGGAACAGCTGGAGATCACCACGGACTACCTGGTCAAGCAGACCGGCCCCGGCACGGACTCCATGGTGCTCGCCAAGACCTACGAAGGAGTGAAAAGCTTCCTGCCGGAAGGAACGACTTACGCTCAGTTCATCTCACCTAAATTCTTCCGCGGCGGTACCAAGGTAGAGCCTACCATCTCCGACGACCTCAAGGCAGGGGCGGTGAAGGCGACCATCTTCGCGCTGATCGCCATCTTCCTCTATATCTTTATCCGCTTCCGCGACTGGCGCTATTCGCTGGGTACCATCATCTCCCTGCTGCACGACGTATTCGTGACGCTGGCGGTGTTCTCCTGGCTGCATTCCGTAGTGCCCTTCCCGCTGGAGATCGACCAGCACTTCATCGCCGCGGTGCTTACCGTCATCGGCTTCTCGATGAACGACACCGTTATCGTGTTCGACCGTATCCGTGAGGACAGCAAGATCATGAAGAACGCTTCCAACGGGGAGATCATCAACAAGGCCGTCAACGAGACCCTGAGCCGGACGATCATGACCTCCCTCACGGTATTCCTGACCCTCCTGATCCTCTTCCTGGTAGGCGGAGAGGTGACCAGAGGCTTCGCCTTCGCGATGCTCATCGGGGTCATCACCGGCACCTACTCTTCCATCTTCGTAGCAGCACCCTTCCTGGTGGACTTCGCCAAAGGCAAGCCGCTCGGTAAGGATTCCACTACTGCCGTTACCCCCCATAAGGCAAAGGTCACAGCCTAGGACATACGCTATTAAAAATAAAAAAGCCGTCTAGAAATAGACGGCTTTTTTATTTGGATGATCTTTTCTAGTGGTGTGGCGCCGGATGGTGTACAGTATGATGTACGACATGATGCCTGCGGTGATGGACCACTTTGCGGTGATGAACGGGATGATGCACTTGTGCGCTGGCAAAACTGGTCAGACCAATGAATACGGCGAGCGCCAATAGGAATTTCTTCATGTTCTTGTTTTTTAAAATGGCTATTAATTTTTCTTGGGTGTGGTAGCCGGCGTGGTGGTCGTAGCCGGGGTAGAAGTCTTCGAAGTCGTCGTCTTGTTCTCCTTGAACCGCTTGTCTGGAGTCCCGTCCTTTTTGAGGTGCTGCGGCGGCGGGGTCTTGTTCTCCTTGAACCGCTTGTCCGGCGTACCGTCTTTTTTCAGATGCGTGGTCGTGGCCGGCGTGGTGGTAGCAGGTGTCGTTTGAGCGTTGCCGAATACGGCAAGAAGAAGTAACAGGTTGACAATCAAGACAATTTTTTTCATAATCCGGTGTTTTCTGGTGATGGAATGGCAAAAAATTCGAGTGAAATTATTCAAATGTCTTCGGTTAACGAAAAAAAACTTCCATTATTGCTATCTAGCCAAGGAGTTGTATATTAGAAAGATACCCGATATCTACGCACCCTCTTAACTAGTACTTAACTATTTTCATGGTGTAGTCAAATTAATGCTTAGCAATTTTGCAGTCCAATGCGTTCATCAACATTAAAGTGGATCGTGCTCTCGGCAACCCTGCTCGCAGCCATAGTGGTTACGGTCCAGCTTTACTGGCTGAAGAAGGTCTATTCCTTCGAACAAAGACAGTTCAACCTCAATGTCGTCAAGAGCATCCGCGGGGTATTCGAAGACCTGGAGATGAACGACGCGCCGGGCATCAGCCTCAAAGACCTCATCGACGCCCCGGCCGACAACTACTTCTCTTTTAAGGCGGATACGATCCCGCCCAAGGATTCGCTGGTTTTCTATATCCAGGATGAGTTCGCCGATTTTGGGGTCCTCACGGATTGTAAGCTGGGAGCCTATAGCGCCTCGGAGAACAAGTACGTCTACGAAGAGTTCATCCCCGCCCCGGCCTCACGCTATGCAGGCATTAAGCCGCCCATGGCAGACCTGCCGGTCTATAACAAAGACTACGACCATATCCTGCTCTATTTCCCCCACCGCCAGGAATATGTCCTCGAACAAATGGATTTCTGGATCGTCAGCACGGTGGTCCTGTTCCTGGCCCTCATCGGCTTGGCGGCCAGCCTCTTTTATTTCTACCGGCAGAAATTCCTGGCGGAGATCCAAAAGGATTTCGTCAACAATTTCACCCATGAGTTCAAGACGCCCCTGGCCGTCATGAAGATAGCTGCCGACGTCCTCTCGCAGGAATCCATCGTCCAGCAGCCCGACCGCCTGGAACGCTACGCCACCATCGTCCGCAATCAAACGGAACACCTGCAGAGCCAGGTCGAACGCCTCCTGCGGACGGCATCCATAGAGACCAATGAGCTACCCATCCGGAAGGAAGAGTTCGACCCCTACCTGCTGATCGAGCAGGCCCTCGGTAAGGTTCAGCCGCTGATAGAACAGAAAAAAGCGAAGGTGGAGCTAAAAATGGAGGAGATCCCCGGTAATCATAAGGTACACGCCGACAAGGCCCACCTGGAGTTGGCCGTCGTCAACCTCCTGGAGAACGCCCTCAAGTATTCCGCCGAGCCGCATATCGTCGTCGAGACCGGTAGCCTGGAAGACGATTTCTTTATCTCGGTAAAAGACAACGGCGTCGGCATCGAAAAACAATATTTAAAGAACATCTTTAAAAAATTCTATAGAGTTCCCACCGGGGATATCCATGACGTCAAGGGATTCGGCCTGGGCCTTAACTTCGTCAAACGGATCATCGACGCCCATAAGGGTAGGATCAAGGTGGTCAGCCTGCCGGGTATCGGAACGGAATTCAGATTATTCATTCCCCTTAATTAAGAGTTATCTATGCAACAAGCGTCAAAAGTAAAAGTGTTATTGGCTGAGGACGACCTTTCCCTTGGATATGTCATCAAGGACAATTTGATCGACGCCGGTTACGAGGTGGTCTTGTGCCCCGATGGACAGGCTGCCATCGATAAATTCGATAAGAATGAGTTCTCCATCTGCCTGCTGGACGTGATGATGCCGAATAAAGACGGCTTCGCAGTGGCCAAAAAGATCAGGCAGCAGAGCGACATGGTGCCGATCCTTTTCCTGACGGCCAGATCCATGGAAGAAGATAAGATCAAGGGGTTCCAAAGCGGAGCGGACGACTATATCACCAAGCCCTTTAGCATCCAGGAGCTCCTGATGCGCATGGAGGTGTTCCTCCGCAGGACCCGTAAGATGCATTCCGAGAAGACGGTGACCTTCATCATCGGCCAGCTCAATTTCTCCTACACCGACCTCAAGCTCACCATCGGCCAGGAAGTCTTCAACCTCACCCAGAAAGAGGCCGACCTCCTGAAATTCTTATGCGAACATTCCAACCGCATCCTGAAAAGAGAAGAGGTGCTGCTCAACGTCTGGGGCAAGGACGACTATTTCCTGGGCCGCAGCATGGACGTGTTCATCACCAAATTGCGTAAATACTTTAAGGCCGACCCACAGGTCAACCTGGAAACCATTCATGGCGTAGGCTTCCGGTTCAACACGCCGCAAAGCTGAGCAAAACAGAGTCAACCCCTTTTGGTAGGCCTACCCTTTCATTTTAATAATTTGTTCACCAATAAATAACTACGGGCAGACGTTATTTTAAATAATTTTAACCGCCTTAATGGGTAAAAAGATAGCATATATCGCCCGTCAGCTCCTCCTTTGGACAATCGCCCTGCAGATCCTGAATCTCAGTGTCGGCAGCGCTTTCTCCTGGGATAACGCATACGATTATGCTTACTCTTATAACAAGACCTACGACCCCACGGAAACGGCCGTGGAATGGATCGTGGAGCTCAATTGCGGCCAGCAGGCTGCTTTTAGCTATGACTCGCACGAAGACGCCGGCAAATGCCTGTTGAAGACCTTCCACTGGAAGACCGATCTGCAGCAGGCCCTACCCGCACTGGCCGCCTTACCCCTGACCCGCTGCCCGCATCTGGAGCTGCCTCCCTCCCCCCTCCTCTCACGCGCCACGGATATCGTCTCTCCTCCTCCGGACAGTCCGACAGCTTAGGCCCGTTGTTTGTATCAAACCAGTACATTTCTTGCCCGCCCATCTTTCCTTGCCTGCCATATGTTTGTGATCCGAGCGCTGAGCCGGAAACATATGTCTAAATAATATTATATTTATTAATCGGTAGGTTTCGCGTGAAAATTCGACTTAACCCCTGATTAACATCAAAATACAATAGTTTTGCACACTCTAAAATCAATCGCTCGACCTATGTTACAAAAGTGGCTTCCTTTGGTTCTCGGATTCTGCATCAGCAGCGCCTGCGCCATCGCCCAGCCGGTGATGGACACGCTGCATCTTCCGCTGCAGTCGGCCGAGAAGATGTTTCTCGACAGCAACCTTCAGCTGCTGGCCCAGCGATACAATATCGATGCTAACCAGGCCCTGGTCATTCAGGCGCGCCTCTGGCCCAATCCCAATTTCAGTGTGGGTCATACCCTTTACTCCGGCGCCCTGCGCCAGTTCTTTCCCACGGGCGCCAACGATGAAACGACCATTGGGCTTTCGCAGCTCATCCTGCTGGCCGGCAAGCGCAACAAGCAGATCAAGCTGGCCCAGGAGAATGTCCATCTCACCGAGTACCAGTTCTTCGACCTCCTGCGTACGCTGAAGTATACCCTGCGCACCGATTTCTACCAGATCTATTACCTGCAGCAGTCGGCTCTCGTCTATAACGACGAGATCAAAGCGCTGACGCAGATCGTGGGCGCCTTTGCCGAACAGCAGGGCAAGGGCTATATCTCCGAGAAGGAAGTGGTCCGGATCAAGGCGCAGCTTTATAGCTTCCAGAGCGAATACAGCCAGTTGATCAACCAGATCACGACCACCGAAAGCGAGCTCCGGCTGGTACTGCAGATAAAGCCGCATTTTTTTATCGACCCCGTGGTCGATTCCAATGCGCTCGCCAAGCTCGATCCTGCCCAGTACGCGCTGAACACGCTCATTGACTCCGCGTATCACAACCGTACCGATCTGCAGATCGCGCGGACGAACATGAAGATCAACCAGCTGAACTACAACTACCAAAAATCACTGGCCGTCCCCGATCTCTCCCTGTCGCTGGGCTATGACGAGGCCGGCAGCTTCCTGACGGGCTACTATGGCGTGGGCGCTTCTATCGACCTGCCCTTCTTCAATCGCAACCAGGGGAATATCAAGAACGCCAGGATACAGATCGCCAGCGCGGAGGTCACACAGCGCAGCACCCAGGCCACGGTCGACGAGAATGTGACCACCTCGCTGCAGAAAGCCTTTGCCCAGGAGAAGCTCTTCCGGACGATCGATCCCCGGTTCTTCGCGGACTTCCAGCGGCTGATGCACGAGATGCTGGTGAACTACGAGAAACGGAACATCAGCATCCTGGAATTCCTGGATTTCTACGATTCCTATAAACAGAATACCCTGCAGCTGAATACCATCGGGTTCAACCGGGTCAGCGCTTTTGAAGACATCAACTATTATACTGGAACTAACTTTTTCAACTGATCAATATGCGAAAAATCTTTAAGAATAGCACCGGGCTTCTTACCCTTCTTTTTATTGGCAGCGTCGGGCTCTTGCTGCAGTCCTGCGGTGAACAGGAACAAAAGCCCGTGGCGGATGCTAAATTCGTGCTGCCGGACACCATCGCCCGGAGCCTGAAGATCGACACCGTTTCCATCTCGCAGCTCGTCAACTCGATCACCCTCACCGGGAAGGTAGGCTCCGACGAAGATCATATCGTTCCTGTCAATTCCTTTGTCAGCGGGATCATCAGCGATGTGAAAGTCATGCTGGGCGACTATGTCACCGCCGGTCAGACCCTGGCCCTGGTGAGAAGCTCCGAAGTGGCAGGTTTCGGCAACGACCTCGTCAACGCAGAAACCAATCTGCGCCTCAACCAAACCAATCTCCAGAAAACAAAAGACCTTTATAAGAGCGGATTGGCATCGATGACCGACTCGCTGAATGCCGAGATCCAGGTGCAACAGGCGCAAAGCGAGCTCAACCGGATTCGTTCCGTCCTCAAGATCAACGGCGCCGGTTCCCAGGGCGACCTGGTAGTAAAGGCCCCGATCAGCGGTTTTGTCATCCAGAAATCAGCCATCAACAATATGGCTATCCGCAGCGACAATTCCACCAGTCTGTTCACGATCTCCGATCTCAAGACGGTGTGGATCCAGGCCAATGTATACGAATCCAACATCAGCCTCATCCACCAGGGTGAGAATGTCGACGTCACCACCCTCGCCTACCCCGGCCGGGTCTTCAAAGGCAAGATCGACAAGGTCATGAACGTGCTGGACCCTGCGAGCAAGGTCATGAAGGTGAGAGTGGTGCTGGCCAACGCGGATTATGCGCTGAAGCCGGAGATGTATGCCAGCATCACGGTAAGCGACAAAGAAAATTCACAGTGCCTGAGCATTCCTTCCCAGGCGCTCATCTTCGACCACAGCCAGTACTATGTGCTGGTGTACAACAGCAGGTCGGACATCAAAATTACTCCTGTGCAAGTTCTCAATACTGTCGGTGACAGAACCTATCTCGCTTCGGGCGTCAACAACGGCGATAAGATCGTTGGCTCTCAGGCGATACTGATCTATAATGCGCTGAACAGCTAGGCCATAAAACCATAACATCACAAATTTTTAGAAGATGAATAAGCTTCTCAGGAGTATTATTGCCTTTTCGTTAAAGAACCGGTACTTCATATTCTTTTGTACCGCGATCCTGCTGGTCTTCGGGATCATCACGTTCAAGAACATGCCCATCGAGGCTTTCCCGGATGTCACCAATACAGAGATCAGCATCATTACGCAATGGCCCGGCCGGAGCGCGGAAGAGATAGAGAAATTTATCACCATCCCGATAGAGATCGCCATGAACCCGGTCCAGCAAAAGATCAGCCTGCGGTCGACGAGCATCTTCGGCTTATCGTACGTGAAGCTCATCTTCGACGATGGCGTGGTAGACAAGGACGCACGGCTGCAGGTCAACTCCCTGCTCGCCAACGTCGCCCTGCCGGAGAGCATCCAGCCGCAGGTACAGCCGCCTACCGGCCCAACGGGAGAGATCTTCCGCTATACGCTAAAGAGCGATATCCGCGACGACCGGGAGCTAAAGACCATGCAGGACTGGGTGATCGACCGCCAGCTGCGGGCCGTCCCCGGGGTCGCCGACATCGTGAGCTTTGGCGGGCGCGTCAAGACCTACGAGATCGCAGTCGACCCGGGCAAGCTCACCAATCTTGGCATCACCCCACTCGACGTCTATTCCGCCATCCAGAAGAGCAATATCAATATCGGCGGCGACTTCATCGTCCGTAACAACCAGGCCTATGTCGTCCGCGGGATCGGCTTGCTGAACGATATCAACGAGATCAAGAACATTATCGTCACCAATACCAACGATATCCCCGTCCTCGTAAAGGATG
>JAMFRX010000487.1 GCA_026224995.1 Puia dinghuensis | reverse complement strand
TGCCCAGGATCTCCTGCGGCGACCGCATCCCCAGCCGCTTTAGCAGCGTCTCGTTCACCAGCACTTCGTTGCGACTGGTGTCGGGCAACATTCCCGCGATCAGCGGTATCCGCATCGTCTTCAAAAAATCGGGGTCGGCCACCTGGACCTCGGTCTTCCAGTCCTGTGCAACCGGGCTGCCATCGAAGAAGATCGACTGTTCCCGCCACCAAACGCCGCCGGACGGCCCTTCATTGGACAGGCTGGCTGCCTCCACGCCTGGTACATCCAGTACCACCCGCTTCAGATAACCCTGCCGTGGAATAGCAGCCACATTGCTCGGCAGCTCCACCAGCCCAACGGCATTCTGGTCGAATCCCATGGGCCGTGTACGGAAATATTGCATCTGTCGCACCACCACGATCGTACCGGTGATCAGTAACTGCGCGATCACGAATTGTACCACCACCAGGCTCCGCCGCAGCGACAGCCCGCCGATGGTCTTCGTCGAAATGCGGCTCTTGATCGCCTCTATCGCATCGAAGCCGGACAGCACCACGGCAGGATAGAAGCCCGCCAGCAGGACCACGACGGCTCCCAGCCCCAGCAGGAAGAACAGCAGGGTAGGGGAGCGCAGCCAATCGGCCTCCACAGGCTTTCCCATCACATGCTGCAGCCAGGGCAACGAAATCTGGGCGATCACCGCCCCCAGCACGATCGCCGCAAAAGTGATGACCATCGTCTCGATCATAAACTGCCGCAGCAGCTGCCAGCGGTTGCTGCCTAACACTTTTCTTACCCCAACTTCCTTGCTGCGTTTTATCGATTGCGCCGTGCTTAGGTTGATGAAGTTGATGCAGGCCACCACCAGCAACAAACCCCCGATCATCCCCAGCGACCACAGCACCCGCTTCGACAACGCATCGCCCTTGAACGTCTCGAACCGCTCGTCCAGGTGCATCTCCGTTAAAGGCTGCAGTCCAAGCCGGCTCAAGGTCTTATAGGAAGGATCCCGCTCGTTATAATATCTGTCTACAATACCCGCCAGCTCGCCCTCTACCTGCCGGA
This sequence comes from Puia dinghuensis, assembly GCA_026224995.1. GTDB lineage: Bacteria > Bacteroidota > Bacteroidia > Chitinophagales > Chitinophagaceae > Puia > Puia dinghuensis_A. Next base: position 4,204 of record JAMFRX010000487.1, on the reverse strand, counting down.
TGCCCCTGCCCCGCGTCATCAGCACGAAGAGCTCGGAACGGTAAGCCGTATAATGCCACCTGTCCGGATACGTAAAATAGTCTGGATTCTGCTGCCGCATTGTCGCATACGACGGCACCAGCTCCAGCGGGATATCGGTATTGCCCCGCAGGTCCCGGAATACGCCTATGATCTTCAGCGGCACATTATAAGACCCCATCCGGATCACCTGCCCTACCGCAAACCGCCAGCTGCCGAACCATTTGTCCGCCACGCCGGCCGCAATGACGGCAGTATTCGGATCCTTGAGCCCGGCAGCATTTCCCTCCAGCCACTCGACATCCAGCATGCTGAACAGCTCCGGCTCCGCCACACACACCTCCTGCTGCAAAAATATCTTTTCCTCCGGCGAACCCTTTACGCCGATATGCGCCTGCCAGGCAGTATACTTCATGATGGCCGCCGTCTTCTCTACTCCCGAAACCTCCTTACGCACCACGTCGCCCAGCCCAAAAGGGGTATAAGAATGCTGCGTGGCTAGCTCCCCGTTACTGCGATTCACCATCGTGGTCACCACCCTATACACCCGGTCCTTATTACGGTGATAGCCATCATAGCCCGTCTCCCAACGGATCACCAGGAAGATCAGCACGCTGGCCGCCACACCGATGGACAGACCCAGGATATTCAATAAACTAAAGGCTTTATTGCGCCGGAGAACCCGCAGCGCTACGAGCAGATAGGCTTTAAGCATACCTGAAAATAATAAAAAATCACGGCACCGTCATCACCCTTCTCGCGACAAAAATACCCATGACCCTCGTCCCGGGATACCGCTCCCGCAAAAACCGGCTGCACGCCACAAAATGATTGCCGCCGACGATCACGTCATCGAAGAGCACCACAGTATTCCTCGGCCCCGACCCGCCTTCCCATGCTACCTCCCCACCACTTCGGGCCCCCTCCTCGCCGTTCTTCGCCCATGTTCCTCCATTCCCCGCCCCCTCGTTCCACACGTAATTCTCCAGGAGCGCACGCACGCCCGGCCGCTCCGCCCCGCTCACATGCGCCGCGACCCGATCTCCCTGACAGACGATCAATTCCCGGATATCCGCATGGGCCGGGCACGCCCTGTACAGCAGCTGCAGTATCCGGTCATCATAAAACGGATTAGCCCGAACCTTGGATGGCGGGATGGGAACAATGGTCATCGCATCAAAATCCACGACCCCCGGCAGCGCGTCTCCCAGCTCTTTTGCAATATCATTGATGGCCAGCCCCTTGTAAGGCCATTCTGGTTTATCCCGCCGGTCAGGCGATTTCTTAAGGTCCCTGATCTGCTCATTGCTGAAACTATCGTTATCAGTATCATAGGGGACATACTCCATAAGAAAATAGCACTCGTCCTCCGCGCCCAGCGAACTATGCTGCAGCTTCATCGTCGCATCTATTTTCTTTAATTTACTCATCACTTTTCCGGACCATCAAAATAGCCGTTTTTTCCGGCTTTCCCGATTCCATTTCTTCTATCCACTGCCGGCGATTATCTTTATCCCGCATCAAAAGCCGTCTATGCAAAAAAAACCAGCCCTTATCATCTTTCTCGCCTGCCTTCTCCTTATATGTATCGCCCTGGTCGTCAACATGTCGTCCCGTGGTCCCAGCGAAGACCAGACCCAATCCGTCGATAGGAATGGCTCCGTAGAGACCTCCGTCTCCGTCGAGCATGCCGACAGCACCCACGATGTCATCCTCACCACCCATAAGGTATGGCTCCATGGCGGCGAACAAGGCACCCTGGTCCACCGCGATACCATACCCACCCTCGATTCATTGACCACCGACGCAGAAAATGGCGAGGGCGACACGAAGTCCGTCCGGGTGAAAAAGGATTATCAGATATTCATCACCGTCAAATAAACCGGCCCCTGAAAAAGTCTAAGCATATCCGCCTCGTCCTCATCACCGCCGCCCTGGCCTCCTGCCACCGGCCCGGCAACCAGTGGACCAACGGCAACAACGTCTACGTCCGTAGCGATAGCACGGCCCCTTATTCCCGCACCTGGCATCCCGGTCCCGGCCTCTGGTACTATGCCTTCCGCCCTTACGGGTCTTATTACTTTGGATCCTATCATCGCGTTGGCTATTATTCCTCCGCTATCAGCGAGAGCAGCAACATCGGTCTTAACGGGATAAAAGGCGGCATCGTCCGCGGCGGCTTCGGAAGAGGCTTTTCCGTTTCCTCCTAACAACAAGCACACATGAAACGCCACACCATAACCCCCCGTAACAGCTGGCAGCAGGCCGTCGAACAGCTGGGCTTCGGCTTCCACACCACCAATGTCCCCTACTGGGACGAAAGCGCCTGCTACGAATTCTCCATGGACGAGATCCTCTATATCGAACGGGCCTCCGCCGAGCTCTGGGACCTCTGCCTCGGCGCCGTCCAGCACGTCATGGATAACAACCTCTATCATCGGTTCGCCATCCCCGAAACCTTCATCCCCTATATTGAACGCACTTGGATCGAAGACCATCCCGCCATCTACGGCCGCTTCGACTTCTGCTACAAAGACGGCGCGCTAAAGCTGCTCGAATTCAACGCCGATACCCCTACAAGCCTCTACGAGGCAGGCATCGTCCAGTGGTTCTGGCTCCAGGACTACGACAAATCCAAAGACCAGTTCAACAGCGTTCACGAAAAGCTTATCGCCTACTGGAAATATCTCAAGGCCTATCTCTATCCCGGGAAACTGCATTTCTCCTGTGTCAAAGGCTCCCTGGAAGACCTCACCAACACCGAATACCTCCGCGACTGCGCCATCCAGGGCGGCCTCGATACGGAGCTGCTCTTCGTCGAGGACATAGGTTGGAATGGCGACGCCCAGACCTTCGTCGACATGCACGACCTCCCCATCAAAAATATCTTCAAGCTCTATCCCTGGGAATGGATGACAAGGGAAGACTTCGGCGCCAACATCCTCGCGGATCGCAACAAAGCCTTCTGGATCGAGCCGGCCTGGAAGATGATCCTCTCCAACAAGGCCATCCTGCCCATCCTCTGGGAGCTGTATCCCAATTGCCCCTATCTCCTTCCGGCCTATTTCGACAGCGGGCGGCTCACCGACTATGTCAGGAAGCCCATCCTCTCGCGCGAAGGCGCCAACATCCAGCTCGTCAGCGGCAAAGACACCCTTCAGCAGACCGCCGGCGACTACGGCGCCGAAGGCTATATCTACCAACAGCTTTTCACGCTCCCCGACTTCAACGGTAACCACCCCGTCCTCGGCAGCTGGGTCATCGGCCAGGAACCCGCGGGCATGGGTATCCGCGAGAGCACCACCCTCGTCACCGATAACCTAAGCCGCTTCATCCCGCATTATTTAGTGTAGACGCCGTGCTGCCTCCAGCCCTGCCGGCCCCCATGTGCCCCGTCGGCTGCCATCTGCCCGCTCCTCCCTTTTACCGGGCCCGCCTTGGCCGGCTGGCGCTCGAGGTCTCTACCTTCACCCTCGGCCTCCGCGGCTTCCTTACGCCGCTGTGCCGCACGTCGACATCCGACCCCAGCAGCCGGCCCCAGGGCTTCATCTCCGGTATCCGGTCGAAGACGATCTTCAGTATCCCTATAAAAGGTATCGACAGGAACATGCCTGACAACCCCCAGACCGCCCCACCCAGCAAGACGGCGACTATCGAGATCAGCGCATTGATCTTCACCTTGGAGCTTACGATATAAGGGATCAGGAAATGGTTGTCCACAAATTGTATGATGATATAGCTGATCGCCACCCCGATCTGCGTATGCATTCCATCCTTCGTGATGGTGGCTACGGCCATCGGCAAGAGCGCCGCAAGTATTCCGCCGAAAAAAGGCAGCACATTCAGGAGGGCTCCCAATATCCCTAGCAGGATCGCATAGGGCACCCCCAAGATCAACAGCGCAACGGTATTCAGCGTAGCCACGATCAGCCCTTCAAGCAGCAGCCCATACATATAGCTCTGGATGGCCCCTTTCACCTGGCTCAGCACCGTCCGCACCTCCGCCTCATTCTCTTCGGCAAAGATCTCATAAATAAAATTCAGCATCAGCGACTTGTAGTACAGCATTAAAAACGTGTATAGCGGTAGCAGGAAGACCGTAGTCATCGTCCCGAATACCGAGCCCAGTGTCCGGCCGATCAGTGGCTTGATCCCGGCCTTCGCCTCGGCGATATACTGGTCCTGC
>JAMFRX010000486.1 GCA_026224995.1 Puia dinghuensis | reverse complement strand
GTGATGGCGGTGCGGGCGCGGACGGGGTTCTCGTCGACCAGGGCGCGGATGCTATTGAGGGCGTTGAAGATGAAATGCGGGTTGATATGCGCCTTGATGGTCTTGAGCTCCAGCTCTTTAACCAGGGCTTCCAGCTTGAGGGTATCCACCTGCTGCCGGCTGCTGATGAGGACGTAATGGTAAAAATAGTAGATCAGGGTCCAGGGGATGATCATCAAGCCGGTGTCGGCCGCCACGGTGAGCAGGCGGGGCATGAACTCCGTTCCCTTGTGGGGTGAGAGGCCGAGGGTATCTACGAGGCCGATGCGGATAAGGGCGATGGCGACGCAGGTAATGAGCATGCCGATGAGGAATTTCGGCAGCGCCTTTTCGACGGTCAGCAGCGCCCAGCCGCCGCGTTTGATCACTTCCCGGAAAATATGTGTGACCAGGATCCCCGTGAGGACGGTGATGACCATGATCTCGATCTGCTTATCGGTAATACTCTGATCGAATGTAGAAGAATTCAGCACCAGGACCAAAGCCAAGGACCCCCAGCCACCTATCTGGCACCACCAATAGTATTTGCTCACGTTTTTGGTCATATTAACAAATTAGGGTAAAACTAGGGTTTTCCACTGCCTCCACGCCTCTATTTTGTATTAATGGCGTATTTAAGCAGGCCATCGGTCCAATGGGCAGAGGGTGGCACCCAGGCGGGGCAGGGGCCTTGCCGGACCGGGATAAAGGTGTATTTTTACGTGTCAAAGTAAAGAAATGGAAATCACCCCCGGACCGCTGTTACAAATGGTCGATTCCCCCGCAGACCTCAAACAATTGAGCAGGGAGCAGCTGCACCAGCTATGCGACGAGCTACGTCAGTATATAATTGACAGCGTAAGCGTCCATGGCGGGCATTTTGCCGCCAGCCTTGGGGTCGTGGAGCTTACGGTGGCCCTGCACTATGTTTTCAATACGCCTTATGATCAGCTGGTATGGGACGTCGGCCACCAGGCTTACGGGCATAAGATCCTCACGGGGCGGCGGGAGAATTTCGCCAGCAACCGCAAATACAACGGGCTCAGTGGGTTCCCCAAGCGGGCGGAGAGTCCTTATGATACTTTCGGGGTTGGTCATTCCTCCACTTCTATAAGCGCTGCCCTGGGCATGGCGATGGCGGCCAAATACAAGGGGGAGACGGACCGGAAGGCGGTGGCTGTGATAGGCGATGGCGCCATGACGGCGGGGTTGGCTTTCGAAGGCATGAACCATGCCGGCGTAGCGGATACCGATCTGCTGATCGTGCTGAATGACAACTGCATGAGCATCGACCCCAATGTAGGGGCGCTCAAGGAATATCTTACCGACATCACTACTTCCAAGACTTATAACCGGCTGAAAGACGATATCTGGAAGGCGCTGGGGAAGCTACCTGGCAGCACGTTCAGCCGGGAGATCGCGAGCAAGATCGAACATAGCATCAAGGGTTTTGTGAGCAGGAGCAGCAATCTCTTTGAAGCGTTGAACCTCCGGTATTTCGGGCCGATAGATGGGCATAATATCACCAAATTAGTCGATACGCTAAATGACCTTCAGCAGATCCCGGGTCCAAAGCTGCTGCATATCATGACGGTAAAGGGGAAGGGCTATGCCCTTGCCGAGAAAGACCAGACCAAGTGGCATGCGCCCGGGCTGTTTGACAAGATCACCGGCGAGATCTACAAGAAGCACTACCCCACTCCGCAGCCGCCGAAATACCAGGATGTATTTGGTCTCAGCCTGATAGAGCTGGCGGAGCAGAATCCGAAGATCTTTGGGATCACGCCGGCGATGCCCAGCGGCTCTTCGCTGAAATTCATGATGGACAAGATGCCCGATCGCGCCTTTGATGTAGGCATTTGCGAGCAGCATGCGGTGACCCTGAGCGCCGGGATGGCGACGCAGGGCATGCGGGTATTCTGCAATATCTATTCTTCGTTCATGCAACGTGCCTATGACCAGGTGATACACGATGTGGCCATCCAGCAATTGCCGGTGGTCTTCTGTCTGGACAGGGCGGGAGTCGTAGGCGAGGATGGTGCGACGCATCATGGCGCCTATGATATCGCTTATATGCGGTGCATCCCCAATATGATCGTGAGCTCGCCGATGAATGAAAGCGAGCTGCGTAACCTCCTTTATACGGCGCAGCTGGATAAGACGGACCATCCCTTTGTCATCCGCTATCCCCGCGGCGAAGGCGTGATGCCGGAATGGAAGACGCCCTTCCAGGAGATCCCTATCGGCAAGGGAAGGAAGATCAAGGACGGTGTAGGCATCGCCATCCTGAGCCTGGGTCATCCGGGTAATTTTGCTGCCACAGCCATCCGGGAGCTCAGGGCTACAGGACTTGATCCGGCGCATTATGATATGCGGTTCGTGAAGCCATTGGACGAAGAGCTCCTGCATGAGGTGTTCAAGAAGTACGATCGCATTCTTACCGTGGAAGACGGGACGGTCGTGGGTGGATTTGGCTCGGCCATTTTGGAATTCCAGGCAGCCCATGGGTATAAGGCAACGGTGCGTCTTCTGGGTATACCGGATCGTATAGTCGAACATGGCACGCTAAAGGAGCTGCAGCATGAATGCGGATATGATGCCCCGGCTATTGCGGCGGCGGTAAGGGAGATGATGGGGGAAACGGTTGTTTTCAGAAATCTTTAACAGGAATAGGGTCATTTGGCGTATGGAAAATGCGTTTAGGTTCATCTCTGAGTTAACCTAAACGCCAATTTATGAAATGGCTTCGCCGCATTGCCCTGTCTATCGGGGTCCTGGTGATCATCTCGCTCGCGCTTGGAGCGCATTATTATTACAGAGGTTTTTATCGTCCCACGAGAGCCCGGGTAGTCGCCAATGAAGAGGGGCAGCGGCTGGTGAAGAAAGCCGGTCTGCACAAAGCCTGGTTATCCCGCCATGGCTTTAACAGTGAAATTTGTTTCCTCGTAGATATGCGGCTTCCATCGGGAAAGGACCGCTTTTTTGTGTATGATCTCCGGAAGGACTCCGTTCTGTTGGCGGGTATGGTTGCCCATGGCTGCGGCGACAAGAATTTCAGCTTGACTCCTTCGTTCTCCAATGTCAATGGTAGCAGCTGTACTTCTCTGGGAAGATATCGGATCGGCTATCATTACCAGGGGCAGTTCGGTCTGGCGTATAGGCTATATGGGTTGGACTCGACCAATGATCAGGCGCTCAGCCGGGATGTTGTCCTGCACAGTTTTACCGGGGTGCCGGAAAGCGAGACTTATCCTTATCCGATTTGTAACAGCCGGGGGTGTCCGATGATCTCGCCGGCGTTTCTGAAAACGTTGCAACCGTTGATCGATGGATCACGGAAATCTATTTGTTTATGGATCTTTAATTAGGCGAACATCGGGACTTCTATCGCGAGCAGCTCTGCGCCGGTATCGGCATGGATGGTAAATTCGTCTGTGTCGGTGATGCCCAGGCCGTCGCGGCGCTGGAGGGTCTGCTTATCGACCGTCGCCTGTCCTTCCAACAGGAAGAGGTATACGCCGTTGGCCGGGAAGGCGCGATGGAAGGCCATGCTGGTTCCGGCGGCGAGGTGGGTCAGGGCGAGGCGGGCGTCCTGGTTGATCTTGAGGGCCTGGTCTTCGGGCCGGGGGCTGACGACGATCTGCCATTGGCTGTTGCGGCCGGCGGGGTCAAAGGTTTGCTGGTCATGGCGGGGCTTGATACCGGTGAGCTTGGGGAAGATCCAGATCTGCAGGAGGGTGACGGCATCGTAGTGGGAGGCGTTGTATTCGGAGTGGTTAATGCCGCTGCCGGCGCTCATGATCTGGACGTCGCCGGAGTAGATGATGCCTTCGGCGCCGGTGCTGTCCTTATGGGCCAGGGCGCCTTTTATCGGGATGGTAACGATCTCCATGTTCTCGTGCGGGTGGGTATCGAAGCCCTTGCCGCCTTTGATGGCATCGTCGTTGAGTACACGCAGCGCGCCGAAGTGTACTTTATCCCTGTTATGCCAGTTACCGAAGCTAAAGGAATGATGGCTGTCCAGCCAGCCGAAGTTAACATGGCCTCTCTCGGAGGCAGGGTAAAATGTGGTTGTCATAGATAAGAGATAAGTCTAATTGGCCGAAACATCCAGGAAGCCCGGGAAGAGGCTGCCGTTATCGTCGCCT
>JAMFRX010000485.1 GCA_026224995.1 Puia dinghuensis | reverse complement strand
GCGCCGACTCCAATCTTATCGCCCCAAGGCAAAACGAATATGCGCGCGTCGACCAGGCGGCCGAATGGGCCCTGCTTGCACGGATGTACCTGAACGCCGATACCTATCTCGGTTCCGGCAACGACCATTATACGGACGCGATCACCTATGCCGCCAAGGTCATCAACGCCGGCTATTCACTGATGTCCAATTACGCCAACCTCTTCAAGAGCGATAACAACCTCAATAACAACGAGGTCATCTTACCCATACCCTACGACGCCACCAACGCCCAGAACTATGGCGGGACGACCTTCCTGATCTGCTCGGCGCACAACACCGTCCCCGCGGACGACCAGGCATACGGCATCCCCGGCGGCGGCTGGCTGGGTAACCGCAGCACCTCCCCGCTACCCACCGTATTCGGCGACTACAGCGGCGCGACCGACAAACGCGCCCTCTTCGGCCCCGGGACGATGCCAGTAAATTCCATCTACGATTTTACGCAGGGTGTTGAAGTGTATAAATTCTCCAACAAGACATCTGCGGGTGTAACTCCCTACTCGCCCGACGGCGTCCTCTGCAGCACCGACTTCCCCCTGTTCCGCCTGGCCGAGATGTATCTCGTATACATCGAAGCAGTGGCAAGAGGCGGCACCGGGGGCGACGCGGGCCTCGCGCTGAATTATTACAACCTGCTCCGCGCCAGGGCCTACGGCAACGCCAGCGGTAACGTCAGCGTCTATTCGCTCACCGATATCCTCAACGAACGTCAGAAGGAGCTCTACTGGGAAGGCTTCCGCCGCACCGACCTCATCCGCTATGGACTGTTCACCGGCGGCAACCTCCTCTGGCCCTGGAAGGGCGGCGTCGAGGCCGGAACAGCCGTGGACGCGCACCTCAACCTCCTGCCCCTGCCGGCGGCAGAGACGAACGCCAACCCTAACCTCATCCAGAACCCCGGGTATTGATCATAACTATTCAATTCACTACTATGCGTAAAATATTATATCTCGTCCTGGTCCTGGCAGCCTTCTCCTGTAAGAAGGAGGGGGCCAGGCTTTCTCTCAACGAGAACACCTCTTTCACGTCCTCGCTGAAGGCTTCTTTGGACAGCGTCGGCCTCGCACCTGCCAACGACAACGACTCCATCCTCACCATCTCCTGGCCCGCCGTCAACTACAGCGCCAGCCTCGCGGTGACCTATACCCTGGAGCTGGACGTCCCGGGCGACACCTCGGGAACAGCGGCCTGGGGAAAAGCCCAGAAATTCGTCGCGGGCAACAACGTGCTGTATTATTCCTTCGCGGGAAAGGACCTGAACAACCTGATGCAGACCCTGGGCTATTTCGGCCCTACGCAGCTGGTCTTCCGCGTCCTGTCCGACGTCGACCAGTACAACGGTTCGGCCTCTTCGATCCCTACCGTCTATTCTTCAGGATTAGGCGTCATCGTCTCTCCCTACCTGACCAACCTCTGGGTGCCAGGCGCCTACCAGACCCCGACGGCCTGGGACCCCCCGTCCGCGCCCATCATAGATCCCATCCCCGGACACGCCGGTCTTTTTGAAGGCTATATCAATATGCCCGGCACCGGGAATATCGGCTTCAAATACACCAACGCACCGGACTGGAACCATACCAACTACGGCGACCCCACAGGCGAGGTCGGCGGCGGATCATTGACCACCGATGGCAACGCAGGCGGCCTCTCGGTAGCCAACGGCGGCTACTACGAAGTCTCGGCCAACCTCAACAGCAATACCTGGTCGACGACGCTCACCAGCTGGGGCATCATCGGCGACGCCACACCCGGCGGCTGGAATACCGATACGCAAATGACCTATGACGCTGCCGACAGCGTCTGGACCGTGACCTGCGCGATGATCCAGGCCGGCTCCTATAAGTTCCGCGCCAACGACGCCTGGAGCATCGACTTCGGCATCGACGGCTCAGGGAACCTGCAATATGCCGACAACCCACTCCTGCCCTACAATGGAACGCTTAACAATCTCAGCGTTCCTGCGGACGGGACCTACAAGATCACCCTTGACCTGCACAAGTCGCAACATTATACGTATAGCGCCGTCAAGCAATAAACAGTATGAAAATGAATTTTTCTTTCTTTTTGATCGTGGCCTTGCTGGCTTGCAGCAAGAGCCCCTCCGTATCCGCCCCTCCGGTGACTCCGCCGGACACGACTAAGACCACCAATACCGACACGACTCCGGCGCAATACGGAACGCCCTTTGCGTCCGTCCCGGACCCGCGCGACGTGACCATCTACCAGGTGAATATCCGCGCCTTCAGCGCCACCCACAACCTGCAAGGCGTGAGTAACCGCCTGGATCAGATCAAGGCACTCGGCATCAATACCATCTACCTGATGCCGGTATACCCCGTGGGGACGCTAAGATCGCAAAACTCCCCCTACTGCATCCGGAATTTCGATTCCGTAGGCCCGGAGTACGGCAGCCTCACCGACCTGCGCACGTTCGTCGACGGCGCACATTCGCGGGGGATGGCCGTCATCCTGGATTTCGTCGTGAACCAGACCTCCTGGGACCATCCCTGGATCACCCAGCATCCGGACTGGTACGTGCACGACGGCAGCGGCAATATCGAACAGCTGTCTACGTATACGGACGTCGCTGCCTTGAACTTTTCCAGCACCGCCATGCGCACGGCCATCATCGGCTCCATGCGCGGCTGGGTGTACAAAGCCAATATCGACGGCTTCCGCTGCGACTTCGCCGACAACCCACCCATAGATTTCTGGCAGCAGGCGATCGATACCCTCCACAACATCACCACGCATAAGCTGCTGATGCTGGCAGAAGGCACCCGCACGACCAATTATTCGGCCGGCTTCGATTATAATTTTGGCTTCCAATTCTACGGCACCACGCTCAAAGGCATCTTCGGCGGCGGCGCCGTCACGCAGATCGACAATTCGAATACGGTAGAATATGCCGGCGCCTCCGGCACCAACCAGATCGTCCGCTACCTCACCAACCACGACGTCGACGGCTCCGATGGTTCACCCATTACGCTCTTCGGTGGAAAGAACGGCTGCATGGCCGCCTTCGTGACAATAGCCTATATGAAAGGCGTGCCCTTCGTATACAATGGAACGGAAGTGGCTTTTCCAACGGCGATAACTTTTCCGTTTACGTCAGTGGTGATCGACTGGACTCAGAACCCTGATGTAACGGCACAGTATACCCAGGTCATCGGCCTGCGCAACAGCAGCACGGCCATCCGCCGCGGGTCCCTGCTGTCCTATGACAACAATGACGTCTGCGCCTTCACCAAGACGGCTCCGGGCGACACTGTTTTCGTCATGGTCAACCTTCGCAATAGCCCGGTAACCTATTCCGTACCGGCCACCCTGCAGAACACGGCCTGGTCGGATGGATTCAATAGCAGCGCGCAGCAGATAGGCACGCAGTACTCCCTGCCTGCCTATGGCTTCACCGTCCTGCGCAAGCAATGACCTACTTCCGTCCGGCTTCCATCGTCCTGAAAGTGAGGTTGACCCTTGGTAGCCTCACTTTCTTCATTTTTGGCAGACTATGCAGCCAGTAGGTCTGCGTATCCCCCTTCATCACCAACAGGCTCCCCGCCGCCAGCCGCAGCTCTACCGTCTCCTTGCTCTCCCGATGCCGGAACAGGAACCGCCGCTCCGCCCCAAAGCTCAACGAGGCGATGGCCCCGCCAGGCTCGAGCTCCTTCTCGTCATCGCTATGCCAGGCCATGCCCTCATCTCCATCATGATAAAGATTTAATAAACAGGAGTTATACCGCGCCCCCGTAATCTCCTCCGTCAATACCTTCAGCGCCAGCAGCTCCGCCGTCCAGGGCAAGGCCTGCCGGATGATATTGGAATACGTATAGGTGAAATCGCTGGCCCCATACCAGGCCACCTTGCGTTTGGTAGTAATATGCCGGCCGAAGATCACCGCTTCATCGTTCCGCCATTCGATGCCGCCCAGCAGCCGCTCCAGGTAATGATTGGCCTCTCCGGGATCCAGCACCTCGCCATAATATTCGACACAGCCGTCGGCCGGTAAAAGATTGTCCATAGCCCCAAAAATACACCCCCGCGACTAACCTCCCAACCCGGAACTTGCGCAACTGTTTTTCCCCGGATGCAACGGTTTTCCCCGTATAGTAGTCAATATCGGCGAAACCCATAGCATATGATTCGCATAAACCATAAAGGAGCCGGGATCGCCCTATCCTGCCTCCTGCTGTTCGCCTGCTCCAAGAAGCATTCCGACGTAACCATGACCACTGCGCCGGGCCCTCTCGTCTACGTGGCAGGCGACGATGGCGCCAACCCTATCCTGTGGAAGGATGGCACTCCCCAAACCCTCTTGACGACCGGCGGCACCGCTTCACAGGTCGTCCTATCCGGTGAGGACACCTACGTGTCAGGTATCAGCTATCAGGGCCAGGCGACCCTGCTGACGCCCGCCGGCCCGACCGGGCAGTTCTGCTATTGGAAGAACGGCAGCCAGGTAAACGTCGGCACCCCCGATTTCCTCCGTACCCCCTGCTGCTCCATGGCCATCGTGGGAAATGATGTCTATTATACGGCAGAATCTACTTTATATAAGAATGGCTCGGCGGTCACCTTGCCGGGGGAAGGCAGTGGCTATCTCTGCAGTGTCCTCGCCTCCGGCAATGACATCTACGTTGCGGGACGCGATAGCGCGGGCAACGCGGCTTATTGGAAGAACGGTGCGCTCACCGTCGTCGCAGGCGGCTTTCCCAACGTCTTCTGCGCCTATGTCTCAGGAAATGATGTGTATCTCGGTGGGCTGGATGGGAACAATATCTCTACCTACTGGAAAAATGGCGTGGCTACCCAGCTGAAGTCGACGAATGGCTATTTCGTCGCTGGTGTCCGCTCCCTCTTCGTCGCCGGGAACGATGTCTATGCCGCGACCACCGTGCTCGAACCATCCGGTTACCCTGCTCCGGCCTACTGGAAAAATGGGGTTGAGACAGACTTATTCCTCAACGGCTCCAACACAGGATTCGCCAATTCGATCTTCGTGTTCGGTACCGACGTTTATGTCGCCGGTCAGACCGTCGCCGGCCAGAGCGCTGCCGGCGCCGTCTATTGGAAGAACGGCAATCTCACGGTCCTGAATTCCAAGGGCGAAGCCAATTGGATCTATGTCCAATAACAGCTCTTATATTCCAGTTATAACCACTATTCGCTCCTCAGGCTGTTCACCGGATTGGCCAATGCCGCCCTCACCGTCTGCACCCCTACCGTGAGCAGCGCGATCAGCAGCGTCACCACACCCGCCAGCGGGAAGATCCACCAGGACAGCTCCGTACGGTAGACGAAGTTCTGCAGCCACTTGTCCAGGAAATACCAGCTGACAGGCGTAGAGATCAAAAAGGACAGGAGCACCAGCCGGAGGAATTCCTTGGAGAGCAGCCCGGCAAGCGAAGGAATGCTTGCGCCAAGGATCTTCCGCACCCCCACCTCCTTCCGCCGCTGCTGCATGATAAGCGTCACAATGGCAAAGAGACCCAGACAGGATAAGAGAATGGCAATAAAAGCGGCCGAGAAAAAGATAGAGGAGAGCCGCTGCTCTTTTTCATACCAACGCGCTGTATTCTCCGTGACCCAGGAGGCGGCGGTGGTATTATCGGGCTCGAGCTCGTGAAAGGCTGCCTGCACCAGACTCATGGCCGCACGGGGGTTCGAAGTCTTCACTTTCACGAAGATATAGTTGAGGCCATCGGTGTTGTTCATGACCAGCGTGATCGGCATTATCGCCTCATTCATGGTATAGAGATGAAAATCCGGAATAACCCCGACGATATTCCAGCCAGGTGAAGAAGTATCGGAATGCATGCTCAGGCCCGCGACATTTTTTAGGTTGAATTCTTTCGCCATCGTCTCTGTCACCACCACATGTGCCGCGGAAGCGGCCGTATCGGCAGGAAAATCCCGGCTGAAGACCCTACCCGCCAAGGGCTTGATGCCCATGACCCTGAAGAAATCCTGATCCACGGTCAGCAGGGCGCTGGACATGCCTTTGCCGTTGTAGGCGAAACCAATGACGCTCTTGCTGGTACCATGATCCTCGCCAATTCCGATATTCACATTGGATGCGGTAACGCCAACCACCTGGGGCTGCGAAGCCAGCTGCAGCCGCAGCCTTTCGGTATAGCGCCGTGTGTTCTCGGGGCGCTTCACAGGAATGCTGATCACAGACTCCTGGTCCACTCCAAGCGGCGCCGTCCGCAAATGCTGAAATTGCCTGTAGATGACAAATGTGCCGCAGATCAATGCACCGGAGATGATGAACTGTACCGTGATCAGGCCGCTACGCAACAAGCCGGATTTCTTCATCGATACCTTGCCCTTCAGCACCTCCACCGTCTTGAACCGCGCGACCAGGTCCGCAGGATATCCGCCGGCTAAGAACGAAACGACCAGCATAACCAGCAACGCCGCCCCGATGATCCCCGGCTGGACAAGCGTCGCAAGCGTAAGTTTCTCCGTGAAGAGCTCATTAAAGGGCCGCAAGAGCAGCGCCGCCGCCACCAGTGCCAGCACCAACGAGACGGCAAACAAGACGAAACTTTCCGTCCACAGCTGGAAAAAGATCTGCCGCCGCCCGGCGCCGATGGTCTTGCGGATACCCACTTCCTTCGCCCGCGTAAAAGACCGGGCTACATTCAGGTTCACGAAATTAAAACAGGCGATCACCATCACGACGACAGAGATCAGCAGAAGGGTATATAAATAGGTCTTGTTAGTGCCGTTACGACCGCCCAACGTCCCATCAAAATGCAAGCCCGCCAATGAGGCCATCCGCATGCTCGTGTATTCCCCATTGGCATCCTTCCGGTATCCCTGGGTCTTCATCTGTAAATCATCGTCCGCGCTCACCGGCTTGTTCCGCCGCCGGATGCCGGCCTCCGCCTGCTCCGCAGTAGCTCCGGGCGCCAGCATGACGAAGACAATATGGTTCTGGTTATTCCAGTTATCCTTGTCTTTCGCATATTCGGGCATCAGCTCCATCCGTACAAGCACGGAATACTGAATGGTCGAGTTCGTAGGCGCATCCTGCACGACCGCCGAGACCACCACGTCCGACCAGACTCCGGATAGCTTGACCTTGATGGTCTTGCCGACCGCCGCCTCCTTGCCGAAAATAGCCTTGGCGGCAGATTCGCTGACCACCGCGCTGTTGAGACCACCCAGGGGATCGCCAGCATTACCGGCGACTACCGGGAAGCTGAACATGCTGAAGAAATCCTTGTCGACGGCCTTGATCTGCTGGCTCACCTCCCTGTCATGATATTGGATGTCCCGCCCACCATACATAATGCCCGTAGCCTTCACGATAGCCGGAACTTCCGCCTTATAGGCGTTCACTACCGGAAAGCTCTGGGCGTCACCTTTCGTATCCCCCTTTTCCTCATGCGCTAACCGATAGAGCTGGTATAGCCGCGGTCCATTCTTCTGGAATTTGTCGAAGGAGAACTCATAATGCACCATCAGGAAGAGCAATATGCTGCAGGTAAAGGCAACAGCCAGCCCGATGACGTTTATCGAGGCATTTAGCTTGTTTTTTAGCAGATTGCGAACGGCGGTGAGGAAGTAGCTTCTGAGCATGCTAGGAATATTTTCCTAACTCCTAACAAATTAGTTGCCATTTCATTAATACGCTGGTTATCAAATGTGTTTGTTGGGTCCTGCCGGCACCAACTGTCCGGTTTCGATACAGTTGGTGTCCTTTAATGATCAGCTACCCGGCCGGCCGGGTGGCCCGATGCCCGCCCACTAATGATCCGAAACCACCACCGGCGGGGCGGCCGCTGCCTTCTTCTTCCGGATGGTGATGATCACCAACGGGATACAAAAGGCATTCAGCAGGAAGAGCAGCAGGAACGCATCCATATAGCTCAGCAGAAAGGTCTGCCGCACCACCGTGTTCTCCAGCCCCGCCAGAGCCTGTCGCGATGCCTGCCAGAGCGTAGCCCCATTTGCCAGGAACCGGTT
>JAMFRX010000484.1 GCA_026224995.1 Puia dinghuensis | reverse complement strand
CAGCTTTGGGCTTCTAGGCGAGTCATGCCTGTGCTTATCAACAAAAGGCTTAAAAATACGCGGAGGCGTCCGTTTCTCTTTGTAAATTGTTTCATAATCCGTATTGAGTCGCTATATTTAATTTCAACCAATTTATTCTGCAGTATAACCTTCATTGCCCTTTAATCAGGTCGTATAATCCCCGATATACACAAGGTCCTTCAAGCAATAGCTCGACTGCCAATATTTTCTATTTAGTGGTTCGAGTTTATGTGTCGGAAACTTTCGCGACTCAAGGCTATACGTTTCGATTAGATCGTCCATTTCCTTTTCGATACAGAAATCAACAAAAGTGCTAGTGCCAAAATCCATGTTCCAGTTGCCGTCTCGGTGCAATAGTGAAATTCGCGACAGGAAATTAAGGAAATTCTTCGAAAAGTGGAATTTATATGTAGGCGGGGATAATTTGAATATTGGATTTATATACGGGGTATTTCAACTAGTTATACTTACTGTTCCCTGCAGCCGGCAGGCCCAATTCGCAAAGAAATGCGGGGAATTTGGTATTTACAGGGTGGTTATTTTACACGTGAGGAATTAAACTTAATGCTTTCGGGAGAAACGCCTTTACGCCAGGGGTCCGGCGACGGAGGGAAAAATCAAGCAAAGTGAAGGCTTAAACAACCATAGAAAAGAATGGCTGCTTCCATGAAGCAGCCGTTTTCCTTGTTAATTGATTAAGAAGTAGGGTAATTCCTCAGGGGCCGGTAAATGGGCAATTGTAGATCTCTGGTCTGCGGGTCGATGCCGCCGATAAGTTCGATTCACGTGTTCGGACGTTGTATGCCCCATGAGGTAAGCCACAGTGGCGACGTCAACGTTTTTATCCTGCAGCAAGATCGAAAAGCTGAGGCGGGCGCATGACCAGGTTACATGCTTGGCTATTCCGGCACTTTTGATCCATTCCCCTAGTATTTTGTTGGAGCCGTCATTGGTGGGCAGGCGAAAGACCCGGCCTGGCGCACCGGGAGTTAGCTGTTTTCTGCGCTTTTCCAGGATCGCTTTGGCTATTGGATGAAGGGTAAGCACAACCGGGAACCCGGTTTTTCTTTGAAGGATCCTGGTTGTGAGCTGATTTTCTTTGATGTCTTTCCATTCGAGCCACTTGGCGTCTACAAAACGGAGACCGGTATAACAGGAGAATATAAATCCTTCCTTCACTTCTTCATTAAGACAGGGGGTGACAAGGAGCTTGATATATTCTTCAGCCTCTAAATTCTCTTTCAATCTGGTGGATGGGTTCATGCGGGACTGTACGGTATCTACAGGATTATGCCGCCAGTAGTTGTCTTTGGTAGCCGCGCGGATCACCTGCTTGAAATTGAAGAAATAGTTAGCGGGGGTAGCTCCGGTATACTTCGATAGTAGATATTTCCGGAAGCGTTTGCACAATTCCTCCGTGATATCCACGGGGGCAATGAAAGCCTTGCCCAGGAATAGTTGGAATTGGGTAACGCTGTTGTTTAGGTGACGGTTGCCCTTACGGACATTGTTTTTCACGAATTCCATATAGTAATCCAGGAAATTGGCTTTGAACTTATGACTGGGTATGAAGCTGGTTCCGATCGCCTGCTGTTCTAGTAAGAGCTCTGATTTTTTAGTTTCAACCAGGATCAGCGCCTCTTTGTTGTGATTTTTTTCCAATTGATCCTTTGGGCGGGTATAGATAAATATCCCGGTTGCCATTCGCTCTCCTGCATTGCGACCATACTCAATGGAGAAGTAGGACTTGTCGCCCTTACTGTTCTTTCTTTTCACAATATTCATAACACTGCATTTTGTAGGGTGAGGAAATAGAGTGTCAAGGAATATGCCGTTTGATCGGTCAAGTCAGCTTGCAAAAGGGGCGGCTGTACATTTTCTTCGCTTTCGCGAAAAAGTGGGCAAAACCGGCTGGAAATTCCTTGAGAAGGCAGCGACCATCGTCCCGAATTTTTCTTGTCAAGCAGAAAGTGGACAGGCCGATTGACAAATCGGCTGACATGTCCCCTGACATTTGTGCAGGAACTGGGCCGTCCGGCAAACCAAAATCCGTGTGTCATTTCGTGTGTCAATAGCGGTAAAAAAGGGTCGTTTTCCGTGCCCAGTTGAAGTGTCTTTTCCGCCTTAAATGCTGGTGGCGTGCGAGAAAAATCGTGTGTCATTTCGTGTGTCATTTATGTGTCAACAAATAGGGGAGAAAGCGAAAAAAAGCGGGAAAATTTGACACACGGCCATAAAAAAGGCCTTGTAAATCAATTATTTACAAGGCCTTTAAGTGCGCGGGATGAGATTCGAACTCACACACCCTTTCGGGCGCTACCACCTCAAAGTAGTGCGTCTACCAATTTCGCCACCCACGCATTCACCAGTGCCGAAATTTTTCAGGTGGGTGCAAAAATAGGGCATTCGACCCGGATTTTCAAAGTTCGAAATCACTATTTCTTCAGCACGATCCTGAACGTCGTTCCCTTACCCAGTTCGCTGTGGCGGACAAAAAGCTGCCCCTTATGATATTGTTCGATAACGCGTTTGCTCAGGCTCAGTCCTAGTCCCCAACCCCTTTTTTTAGTCGTGAATCCCGGCTTAAACACCTTCTGAAGGTTACGGCTCGCGATCCCTTTCCCCGTATCCGTCACGTCGATCATGATCTCTTTCTCCAGGTCCACGATGGCGATCGTGATCGAGCCCTTGCCTTCCATCGCGTCCAGCGCATTTTTCAGCAGGTTCTCTATCACCCAGTCGAATAGTGGCCCCGAGATCCGGGCCATTAACTGTTCCGGTAGCTGCTGGCCGCCTGCCTGTCCGTTTGCCGCAAGATCGTCCTGCCCCGGGCCCCCCGTTCCCCCAATCCCCGGCGTCAGCAGCACGAATTGCACCTTCCCCGTCGCCCGTTTCCTGATATATTCCATCATGCTGCGGATCTGCCCGATCAGATCTTTAGGCTCCAGTTGCGGCTTGCTCCCGATCTTCCCAAATCTGTCCGACACCAGCTTCAGCCTGTCCACGTCCTTTTGGATCTCCTGCACTGTACGGGCATCCGTGTCGCTTTCCTTTAGCATCTCCACCCAGCCTTGCAGTGAGGATACGGGGGTGCCCAGCTGGTGGGCCGTCTCCTTGGCCATGCCTGCCCAGAGCTGGTTTGTCGTGGCCTTGTTGCGAATAGTGATGGAATACAAGGTAAAAAAAATGAAGAGTGCCACGATAAAAAGCTGAACGAGGGGGTAGTATCGGACTTCGTCCAGCAGGGTCGTATGGCCGTAATAGTAGCGGTTAGCGGTATAGGGGGTATCGCGGAGCTTGATCTCCAGGGGTCGGTTCTCGTCGCGGAACCTGGTGAGCTGCCGGTACAGCCAGGCCTTATCCTGGGCCGCCCTGGCGGAGTCCAGGTTTATATAGTCGATGATGCTGTCTTTCTCGTTGGCTTCGATTATGGGGATCGATTGCTGGCCGTTCCGGATCAGGTTGGGCAGGCTGATATCCATGGCCGGGTCGCTGAGGATGGCCTTGCTGGCCGCTACCCACAGGGATACCTTCTGTCTTTCGTCCGTCGCGATCTGTTTGGCCAGGTATTGGGAGTAGAAGATCGTCGCGCTCACGATCACGATGCCTACCAGTGCCAGTAGCGATCTCCAGTTAAGCAATGCTCTAATCATATGTCGAATTTATAAAAACCATCCCACTAAATGTCTATTCCCTTATTTTTGGGTTCTGGCAGACTGTGGTCTGTCAGGACGGGGCCCATCATTCGCCATTAAATAGCCATTCTGTAGTGACGCCGACAATCGCCATTGTAATACTCAACTTCAACGGACGCAAATACCTCCAACAATTCCTCCCTTTTGTGACGGCCAGTACCTGTCCGGGTGCCGAGGTCATCGTTGCCGACAATGCGTCCACCGATGATTCTTTGGACTTTTTAAGGGAGCATTATCCCGGGATGCGGGTCATCGTTTTGGACCGGAACTATGGTTTTGCGGGGGGGTACAATGCCGCGCTTGCCCAAGTTGAGAGCGATTATTATGTCCTGTTGAATTCAGATGTGGAGGTCAGTCCGGGCTGGCTGGAGCCTATTGCAAAATTGATGGAAGAGAACCCTGCCATCGGTGCCTGTCAGCCGAAGATCAGGATGTATTCCGACAGAACTTCCTTCGAGTATGCGGGTGCAGCCGGCGGCTGGCTCGACCATCTCGGCTATCCCTTTGCCCGGGGGCGCGTTTTCGATGTGTGTGAAGAGGATAGGGGGCAGTATGACGATCCCGTACCCGTCTTCTGGGCCAGCGGGGCTGCTCTGTTCATTCGTTCCCGGCTCTGGCATGAGATGCGTGGCCTGGAGGGCTTCTTCTTTGCCCATCAGGAGGAGATCGATCTGTGTTGGCGACTCCAGCTCGCCGGATATAAGGTCTACTGCTGTCCCCAGTCCGTGGTCTATCATGTCGGTGGCGGGACCCTTCCCAAGGGCAACGAGCGGAAGGTCTTCCTCAACTTCCGCAACAACCTCATCATGATGGCCAAGTGTCTTCCCGTGGAGCAATGGCTATGGAAGCTGCCGCTACGTTTCCTGTTGGATTCCATCTCCGCCTGGAAATCTCTTTTCGCTGGTGAGGCCGTTTATTTTTGGGCCATCCTGGAGGCACACCTGGCCTTTTTCAAGTGGCTGATCGTCAGTAGAAAAGGCAGTATTTTCCCGCCGAAAAAGCGGGGTGAGCTGGCTGGCTGGTATACCGGGAGCATTGTCTGGCAATACTTTGTGCGGGGCAGGAAAACTTTTGCCGAAATTGTAAAGCGCAAAAGTTGAATTTCCCGGCGAATGCCCTATTTTTGCACAAGTAATTTAAAACGTTATGGATCAACCAATAGAGCTTAAGAACCCGAAACTCAAAGACATTGCCAACAGCTGGGTAGACTCCTCTGCATTCCTGTTTTATCTCAGTCTCCTCGTAGCGCTGGCCCTTGTCGTAGGCGGCAGCTATGGACTGTATACGCACCGTTACAAGGGTAAGCCCGAAGTCAATGTACCCGGAAACACCTTGTACACCCCCCAGTACAAATAGTTCAAAAAAAATTTTTCAGCTAGCTTACTTTTCCTATTTTTGCACCCCCGGTAAACGAACGCACTTAGCGATAGTAGATCAGGGACTTACAAAGGGGTAAGATAGTTCTTTCCAAATACGATCCAAACACGTTTCAGAAACGTCACGATACGTTCCCGATGCGTCACAGATACGTTAAGCACGTTCTTCAATGCGGAAGTAGCTCAGTTGGTAGAGCGCAACCTTGCCAAGGTTGAGGTCGCGGGTTCGAGCCTCGTCTTCCGCTCAGTTAAAAATTCCATCCATCCGGTGGAATTTTTCATTTAAGCTTATCTTTAAAGCACGCCCTTGTGGTGGAACTGGTAGACACGCAAGACTTAAAATCTTGTCCTACGAAAGTGGGGTGCAGGTTCAATTCCTGTCGGGGGCACAGCAAAAGCATCGTATTACGATGCTTTTTTATTTCCGTCGATCCCGGCCTCTCACCTGTCGATAGTTCGTTCGATCGGCATTGATGGTTAATTACATTCACTTAAAATAATTAACCATGAAAAAGCTCCTCTTATTACTCCCGCTATGCTCGCTACTCCTCTTCGCTTTCATCCCCACGGAAAAAAGTATTGTCGGACATTGGACCATGTTTTATGGCAACGGCATCAAAGGCACATCTGTGTTTCGCAGCAATGGCACCTATGAGGGCACGTTCGATGGACACCAATGGAAGATAGGCGGACAATACAAAGTCGATGGGGATGTATCCTCTATTACCGACAGTGTCTGCGGCTTCGGTTATTGGGGCAAGTATAAATCCACCTGGTACACGGACGATTCGCTCCGCATGACGGCAGTTGAAGACTCTTGCACCGGCAGAAAGGCCAATGCCGATGGTCTGGTAATGGTTCGGGTGAAGATGTAAAAAAGCTAGGCAGCCGGGTGCCGTCGTTTCACGAAGATCATCCCCATGATGGCACCTGAGAATGCCAGCACTGCAGTCAGGCGCAGGATATTCTGGTAGACGAGGATGAACCCATTCTGATATGCTGCCGCAACGATTGCCCTGTTCGCAGGTTCGATACTGGCAGGCACATGCGCATTTCCAAGATCGGCGACCTGCGTGAGTGCGGCCAGCTTCGCAGCGGCAGGAAGGGCCTTTTCGTTCAACTTTTTGCTCACGGCCGTGGCGAAGAGCAACACCGCCAGCGCGCCAAAAATGGCATTGGCGAATACATTGGCTACCCTGGTGAGTGCATTATTGATGCCTGATGCTGTTCCCGAATATTGGTCGCTCACGGCGCTCATCACGGTGGTCGTAAGCGGTGCCACGGTGATGGACATCCCAAACCCAAACACCAGCACTCCGGGGAGGAAGCTAGACCAGTAGTCTTGCGGCCCCCGGGTCTGGCCAACGAATGATAGGATGAACATACCGGCTCCGGCAATGGCCGGTCCGGCAATAAGAAACAACCTTGGTCCGATCTTGTCCGCAAGCGCGCCGGCCGGGCGCGCGAAGGAGATCATGAGCACGGTAAAAGGCAGGAAAGTCAGTCCAGACTCCAGCTGGCTATATCCCTGTGCCTGCACCAGGTTCAGGGATAAAAAGAGCATCGTCGCACCCAGCCCTGCATAAAGGAAGAAAGTGAGTAGATTGACGCCGGTAAAGGTGCTGTTGGCGAAAAGATGGAGGGGCATCATCGGATGCTTGCTCCGGCTTTCGATCCAGATAAACGCGGCCAGAAGCACAAGTCCCAGCGTCAGCGACCCAAGGATGGCCCAATGGCTAAAGCCCAATGCCGGCATACGCAGGAAGCCGAAGGTCAGGGCGGAAAGTCCCAATGCTATCGTCAGCACTCCCGGAATATCCAGCGGAGCCCGGACGTCTGCCTCCCTGCTCTCTCCGACCTTGCGCCAGAGGATCAGCAAGGAAGCTATGCCGATGGGCACATTGATGAAGAAGATATATCGCCATAACCCCGCATCCGCCAGCGCCCCACCCAGGACGGGCCCACCCATGGTGACGATCGTTGTTATCGCTGACCAGGTTCCTATGGCCTTCCCCCTTTCTTTTTCGGCTATGGATGAAGAGATAAGTGAGAGGCTGCCAGGGATCATGAGCGCTCCTCCTACACCCTGCAGGATACGGAAGGCGATGAGATAGCCCGTATCCGGCGCCAGACCGCAGGCGGCACTTCCACTGATGAACACGAAGATACCGATCATGAATATCCGCTTCCGGCCCAGTTGGTCGCCAAGTGAGCCGCCGGCCAGGATCAGCGCTGCCAGCATAAGCAGGTAGGCATTGAGCACCCAGAAAAGGTCGGCGGCGGTGGCGTGCAGGCTCTTTTGAAGAGAGGGCAACACTACATTCAACGCCGTGCTGTCGATAAAAGCCATGGCCGAAGCCAGGATCGTCGAAACCATAACCCATTTGCCTGCCGGACTACTCAGCGTGACCGTTGCCATCCTTTAAAGGTAAGGAAACTTAAAAGAGATACTCCCGGCTTCGGCAGTGCGGCAAAGGCCCACGAGAGCAATTAAAAAAAGATGCCGATTTATTTTAAATGAATGAACATTCACTTATCTTTGTGGCATGCGCGTTCGAGATGAAAGCAAAATCGAGACGATCCTGGATGAGGCAAGGTCCATGATCGTCAAAGTAGGGTTCGATGGCCTGAGCATGCAGAAACTGGCTAAGGCCGCCAACGTCTCGCCGGCGACGATCTATATCTATTTTAAGGACCGCGACGACCTGCTGCTACAATTGTACAAACGGGAGTGCGACCAGTTTTTTGCCTATATCTTCCAGGATTTCGATCCCGAAATGGATTTTGCGACCGGACTCACGATCCAGTGGAAGAAGCGGGCCAAATACATTATCGATAATCCCGATAAAGGGCATTTCATGGAGCATTTCACCTTTACTCCTTTGCACGCGCAAGCCAAGCGCACCCGCGATCCAAAATACACCGATAGCATGAAGCGATTCGTGCAGAAGGCAATCGCTAACGGAGAACTGGTTAAGATGTCCCTTGAAGTTTACTGGTCTGTAGCTTTCGCACCCCTGTATAACCTGGTTCGTTTTCACAAGATCGGTAGAAATATGGCCGGCGATCCTTTTGTTCTGACCGACGAAATGTTGTTGCAGACCCTGGCCCTGGTTCTAAAAGCATTAAAGCCATAACAATTTTTTTTTGCATTTATAAATAAATGAATATTCATTTTACGTATGTCTAATACTACTCTCATCGAGTCCGCTCAACAGCCGGCCGTCAAGCCCCGCGCCTTCACACGCTACCAGGCTTTCGTGATCGCCATTATTTCTATCCTCCAGTTTACCGTGATCCTGGATTTTATTATCATGGCGCCATTAGGCGCCCAGATGATGCGCATCCTGGCTATTACCCCCTCCCGTTTCGGCTGGGTAGTCTCTGCCTACGCCTTCAGCGCGGGCATCTCCGGCGTCCTGGCCGCAGGCTTCGCCGATAGGTTCGATCGGAAGAAGATGCTCCTTTGTTTTTATACCGGCTTTATCGTAGGCACTATCCTCTGCGGCATCGCACCCGATTATCACTCCCTGCTGATTGCCCGGATCGTTACCGGCCTGTTCGGCGGCGTGCTCTTCTCGATCAATATGGCTATCATTGCCGACCTCTTCCCGCTAGAGGTTCGCGGTCGCGTGATGGGCTATGTGCAGATGTCCTTTGCGGTAAGCCAGGTCCTGGGTATCCCCATTGGTCTGCTCCTTGCCAACAAATGGGGCTGGCACATGCCCTTTCGTATGGTCGCCGTCTGCTGTATCCCCCTGGGCCTGGTCATCCTCCGCTGGATGAAACCAGTGAACGATCACCTGCAGCAGCGCGCGGCGCAGCGTCCATTGAGCCACCTCCGCCGCACGGCCTCGCAGAAAAGATATATCCGGGCTTTCTTAGCCACGGCGTTTTTGTCTACCGGCGGATTCCTGATGATGCCCTATTCCAGCACCTTCCTCGTGCACAACGTGGGTGTTTCCGAGCCGGTACTACCTATTGTTTTCGTAGTTGCAGGCGCCGTGGGCATCTTTACCGGCCCCCTGATTGGTAAGTGGAGTGACAAAGTAGGTAAGTTTCGGGTTTTCATAGATGGTAGCATCCTGGGCACTGTGATGGTACTGATCGTCACGCATCTTTCGGTGACGCCACTTTGGGAAGTTCTGCTGTGCAATACGCTGATGTATACGGCTGTTTTCTCCCGGATGATCCCCAGCCAGGCGCTTATTTCCGCCGTTCCCGAAAGACAGGATCGCGGCGCCTTTATGAGCATCAACTCGAGCGTACAGCAATTAGGGGGAGGCATAGCTTCCGTCATTGGCGGGCT
>JAMFRX010000483.1 GCA_026224995.1 Puia dinghuensis | reverse complement strand
GTCTACATACGGCTTTTTCACAATCTCCGGCGCAAAGGTAAGAAAATACCGCCTTTTCAGGCGGCACCGTAGATCAGAACGGCGGCGAAGAATAGCCTAATGATAAAAAAAGAAGAACAATAGTACCAGGAGCAGGGCGGTTCCGGAGAAAATGAACCGCTCGTTGAGGCTGTCGTTCTTTATCAGTTGCCAGGGCAGCAGGTGGAGGAGGGATACAAGCAGGATGTAGAGCGCTAGCAGGCGACCCCAGAAATTATTGTTCAGGAAGCCCATGGTCAGTCTTTTGTAATCGCCGTGCCAGTGGACCACCATGTTAATCGATTGTCCGAATAAAGCTGATCTTTCCACGTAGAAGGTGTCGCCTTCATTGAGCCCGATATTCTTGTATTGCCAGCTGTCGGGCACCTGGAACTCGTCGCCGGAGACGGCTTTGATGTAGTCCGAAGAATTGTTATGGTAGCGGTATCCACCGGCA
The DNA here is from genome assembly GCA_026224995.1 of Puia dinghuensis. Taxonomy (GTDB): domain Bacteria; phylum Bacteroidota; class Bacteroidia; order Chitinophagales; family Chitinophagaceae; genus Puia; species Puia dinghuensis_A. The sequence continues at coordinate 1,854 of JAMFRX010000483.1, read as the reverse complement.
TCGACCGAATATCGGCGGTCGTAGATCTCCCGGACGCTGGTCTTCGGCAACAGGAAGGTATCGACGGACAGCACCAGCAGGACTGCCAGGTTGATAACGGCCAGGGTTCGGTGTAGGGTGAAATAGGTCATGAGGATATGCCGGTGGCCGTTAGAGGAAGCCACCTAGCTTTCCACCCAGTGATTGAGTGATATTCCCCGGGCTTTGTTCATTATTATTACTAGCCTGATGGGCAAATCGCTGTAACAAGCCTGGTAAGGCGGCGGCTATTGCCCCGGTTGCGGCTGGCCCCAGGCCGAACTTACTACCCAGACTTCCGACGAGGCCCCCGGCGATGGCGCTGGTGATGGGACTTCCTGATTCGAGGCTGCTGGTGAATTGCGACAGCAGACCGCCGATACCGCCACTTTGAGCGGGAGCCTGATTCTGCAGTCCATTGGTAATATGTTCTGCGATCTCCTGGTGGACCGCATCGGCCTGTTCCGGCGGGATGTGCTGGGCTATCTGAGGATCGTTGCCGATATGATCCTTGACGAGCTGTAGTATTTGATCGAACATGGCTCTAATATATGATTAAATAATCACTTTTCTAAATAGGTGAGGTCGCATTCCAGGCTGCTGCTCCAATTGCCGGTTTTGGCGGCGGCCTTGTAGGTGGATCGCAGGAACTGCAGGAGCATTTCCGCAGGGTTCGCGGATTGTTGGACAAGATCATATGGCAAAATAAACTCGCCTAGATCCTTGCTGAAGAAAGCTTCTGCCGGTTCGACAGGCTGTTTACCGAACTCTTCTGGCGTGGGATAACAATAGGAGTAGAAGATGGGCGATGGGGCTTTTTCATTACCCGGCCAGAATCCGGCGCTGCTTACCTCGTGTGAGTAGGCTTCTTCCATCACCTCTTTGGGTATATTCGGCACGGCTCCAGGGTATTTGGGCGCAGGCCGGCCTGAAAAACGGGTGACGGCCAGGTCGAATGAACCCCAGAACAGGTGAACGGGACTCACCTTGCCGATGAACGTGGAGCGAAACCTGGTAAATACAGCTTCAATGGGAACGAGGGCTTGCCATAGCAGGTGCATTTGGGCGGAGTCATAAGATTGGTGAATAGTATCCTTTTGAAAGGGAATGGCTGGATCGATCTCGTTTGGAGAGTCATGGATAATGACTTCGATCTTCATGGAGCTTAACTTTGAGAATAGCTCCTCGTAAAAATCGGCTACTGTGCGGGGATAGAGCCTTATCGTTTCTCTTTTCCCGTCACTGCAGGTGATGATCGCAGCATGGTCTATAAAATCCAGATCTATCTGGAAGCTGCCTTGCCCGTAGGGTATGCTTCCTGTGGTGAGGCCGCGAGCAGAAACATAGAGCGTCACATGCCAGGAATGATTGAGCCAGGGCATTTTCTTCAGTCTTATCTTCCCGATGATCTGCGTCCATAAGTGCACTGTCCCTATGGTATCCTTGTAGTCTTCGAAAACCAGTTTCGGCCAGGTTTTATTTATGTTATCAGGCATGTAAGGTTAATTTTAGGGCATCATCTTTGTACGAGGTGATACCAAAATACAAGATATGAATATTTCACTGGAACAAGCGGAGGCGGCTATCAAGGCTGCTAAGGAGAAGGCAAAGCAGCTGAATACTCTTATGAATATCGCTATTGTGGATGCGGGCACCAATTTGGTCGCTTTCGCGCATATGGACGATGCGTGGCTGGGGTCTATCGATATTTCGCAGCGGAAGGCAAGGACGGCCAGGTATTTCAATATGGACAGTGGTAAGATCGGTGAGCTGTCGCAGCCCGGCGGCCCGCTTTATAATATCGAGCATTCCAATGGCGGGCTGATCAGCTTTCCT
>JAMFRX010000482.1 GCA_026224995.1 Puia dinghuensis | reverse complement strand
GTGAAATTGCCGTCCAGATCGGACTGTTTGAGCCGGTAGTAATTGTTATTCGGCTGTGGAGACCTGTCCATATACTCATAATCCTTTGGCGTATTGCTGTTGCCGGCGGCGGCTGTGGCGCCGATGGCGGTAAAGGTCTTGCCGTCGGTGCTTCGCTCAATGGTGAAGCTGCTGGTATTCTCTTCCTGGGCCGTTTCCCATTGCAGCAAGGCCTGGTCTTCGACGCGGTTGGCGGTGAAGAGGGTGAGGGTCAGGGGCAGCGGTACGGCGCTGAGCGTATGGAGGTTGAAATTGGATACCGTGCCGGACAGGGCGAAATTCTGGAGGGTGCCGTTGTTGCCGGTGGTCGTGTTGTCGAGTGTCGTAGTCAGCCCGGCGTTGTTGGTGCCTGCGGTCCCTTCGTCGAAGCTAAACTGGGCCACCAGGCCGGACTCCGTGCCGGTAAGTGTATTGCCCATCAAAGCCAGGATATCGGCCGGAGAGCGTTGGGTACTCCAGATGCGGACCTCGTCTATGCTGCCGTTGAAAAACGTTTCGTTTGCGCCTGCCGTCGGGGTGTTGGCTGCCCCCACGGTGAGCGGTTGTCCGGTGGCGGAACCGAAGTTGCCCGGAATGGAGCCCAGGAGCATGCCGTTGATATATACGTTGGTGTTAGTGCCGTCGTTCACGAAGGCCATGTGGTGCCATATGCCGGTGGTGGTGAGGGTATCCGGCAGGTTGATGGCGTTTACGGAACCGGAGCCGTTGTCGACGCCGACCTGGGTGGACGACAGGTGGAAGCTATAACGGATGCCGCCAGGGCCTCTATTTCCCAGGAGCGTGGCGAAGCTTGATGAAACGGCGGCAGGGTTCACCCAGAATTCGACCGTCCCACCGTTGACGGCAGAGAGGTCGTAATTGGTGTTGGCGGGTATGAGGACCTGGTCGTCGATGCCGTCGAAGGTCAGGGCGTTGCTATTGGCCATGATGGGGGAGGAGGCCCAGGAGCCGCTGCCGTCGTCCCCGGAGATGGTGCCGGTCTGGCTGTTACCGGTCAGCGGGGCGCTGTTGGGGACGGTAATTCCGCTGGTCTCGTTCATGTTGTAATAAGCGGTGAGGCTATTGTCGCTGAAGTCGGCGGGGCCGAACATATCCGCCCTGATCTGCGCCTGTGTCCGGGGGGCGCTATAGGATTTCATCTCGTCTATTTCACCGGTTAAGTACTGGGAAAGGACCCCGCTGAAATCCGAGGTTTGGACCCCGATGCGAAAGGGGTCGCCGTCGTTGAAGCTGAAGTTGGTGGTGCTCGCGGCGTAGTTGCCGTTGAGGTACAGGTAGGTGCTGTCTGTGGATCCCGAGAAGGTCATGGCCAGATGGGTCCATGTTCCAAAGGGCATCGGGACGCTTGTAGAGCCCCAGCTGTCGCCTACGAGGATGTTGCCGGCGCCATCGTAGCCGATGGTGAAGGCGCTGCCGAAGGTGCCTTCGGAAACAAACTGGTGGATCTGGCCGTCCGGGACGGCGGAAGGGATGTATACCCAGAATTCGATCGTGAAATCCCCATTCGGATCGATGAGGTCTTCACCGGCGGTGACAAAGCTGGAGCCCGTAAGCTTGAGTGTCGAGTTTTGCGCCAGTGCGGGTAAGGTCAGGATAAGGCATGCGGATGCCAGGAGAAAAGTAAAGCTTTTTCTCATAGAATATTGATTTTTGTCAGTTGAAAAGGTAGCTAAAAATGCCGGTCCTTTGTACTTTTGGCAATGGGAATCCCCTAGCTCTAAGCGTTAAACCTGAGAAGCCCCGTAAAAGTTCTATAAGGTTAAAACGAAGTAACATTTTTATATCGGGGATAGGGCCTGTTTGGCATGATTCTGGTTGCTCATCTGAGCACGAAATTTTCGTGCCACGCTAACGCCTCGCCATATACCCTGAAACCCACCAAAGAGGCTTTTCCTATGCATCGTAAATAATATTTTGTTCGGGTACCAAAACCCGGAGTGAATCCTATTTCTAATATTTTATTAAAAACGCTTATGAGAAAGATCTTTACCCTTTCTTTATTTCTTGCTCTTTTTATCCGGGTGAATGCTCAAACCAGTGAGACCCATGTGTTTACTACTTACGACACGACTTACAACAGTCCACTTGGGAACTGGCAGATCAGGATCAGCCGTCCTGTGAACATGTTCACCGCTGGAAATCCCGATACGGCCAGCCGCCCCGCGATCATTACCATGCCGGGGATCGGTGAGGCCGGCAATAACAATCCCAATAATCTAATCGCCTACGGCCCGCATTACTGGTTGCTGAATGGCTGGGATGGCTCAGTGGCGCTGGGCAACGGCACGCATTACCCAATCATTATTACGGTGGCTTTCATCAGCAATACCTGGCCCGCGGGCGAGCAGACCTCGGACGTGCTCTCCTTTTTGCTGAGCCATTATCATATTAAGAGAAATTCTGTCCATTTGGGTGGTCTTAGTCTTGGCTCCTTTATGTGGACCTCCCTGATCGCCTTTGAGCAGAGTCCTGGTGCGGAGACCGGAATGAGCATGGCGACCAGCATCACGGCGCTGGAGGGTTTTTCGTTATATGAGGACGCGCCTTTTAACTCCTGGTCGCGGGGGGATGTGGCTTACCATGTATGGGCACAAAAATATCATGGCAAATTCTTCGGGCTGGAGGGGACGGATGATTACCGGAACGTAGCGGAAGGGGAGAAGGATATGAACAGCGTGGTACCCGGTTCCGCGCATTTCTCGTATGAGAACCTTGGCGGCGGCGCGCATTGCTGCTGGAACTCCATGTATGATCCCACGCAGCATAACTGGCAGTCTTTTGCACCCTATGGTCCTGATGTGGCCACGGGGGCGGATACCAATTCCCGGGGGAACTATCAAAACGGTTCGTCCATTTTTCAGTGGATGCTGCGCCAGGGCGACACGTCCATTGTAGGGAGCGGTTCGTCCGCGCCTCCACCGACGCCTGTAGCCAATGCGGGGACGGGCCAATCGATCACCCTTCCGACCAGCAGCGTTACGCTGGCGGGCAGCGGGACCGAGCAGGGTGGAACGATCAGTAAGTATGCCTGGACGCTTTCCAGCGGCCCCAGCCAATATAGCTTCAACAATGCCGGTATTGCGAATCCTATAGTCAGCAATCTGGTGGCCGGAACCTATGTCTTTAAGCTTACGGTTACCGATGCGAATGGGGCTCAGGCCAGCAGTACGGTCAATGTGGTCGTAAACGCGGCCTCCATTCCGCCTGCCAGCGTGTCGACCTACTATCCTTTGCTGGGTACGGTTCAGGCTGAAAATTATGCCGCCATGAGCGGGATCATTACCGAGACGACTTCGGATGCCGGTGGCGGAGGGGATGTCGGCGGCATCGATCAGGGTGATTGGGTGAGCTACAATGTTACCGCGGCTTCCGCGGGGAACTATACGATATCGTTCCGGGTGGCATCGCCGCATGAGGGCGCCGTCTTTCAGGTGCTGAATTCGGCGGGTGCCGTGCTCGCCACTGTGGTGGTCCCGAACACCGGGGGATTCCAGAACTGGGTGACGGTCAATAGCAATATCACGGTACCTGCGGGTCAGCAGACGCTGAAGCTGCTGTCTACCGGGGGGCCCAGTTGGAATCTCAACTGGTTCTCCTGTCCGGCGCCCTCGAATCTAGGGAATGGTCAGCAGGCCGTTCCGGGTGTCATACAGGCGGAAAGCTATTCCAGCATGAGCGGGATCGCCACGCAGCCTACGACGGATGCGGGCGGGGGGCTGAATGTAGGCTGGATCAATACCGGCGACTGGATGGATTATACGGTCAACGTTGCCACCGCCGGTGCGTATACGGTTAGCTTCCGCGTGGCCACGGACGATAATGGGGCAGCCTTCCGTTTGGACAATGGATCGGGGACAACTTATACACAGATAGCGGTTCCGAATACCGGCGGATTCCAGACCTGGGGTACGGTCAGCGCTGTGGTTAACCTTAACGCAGGCGTACAGACCTTGCGGGTGTACTCTAC
>JAMFRX010000481.1 GCA_026224995.1 Puia dinghuensis | reverse complement strand
TGCGGGAATGGTCGATCACCCTTTGCCTGAATACCCCGAACTCACGCCAGCCTGAACTGCCGGCATCGACGACTGTCGTAATTCCAGTTCGGAAGGCAAAGCCGTCGGGAATGAGGCCTTCGGGACCACCTGCATATTCCCTATTGGAATCGTCGCCGAAGAATACGTGGGTGTGAATATCGATGAAGCCGGGGACGACGTTCAGTCCACGGGCGTCGATGGTCCTTTTTGCCTGTCGCGCATCGATGTTACGGGCGAGCTTGGCGATCCGGCCGTTGCTTATCGCGACGTCGAGCGTATCCTGAAGGTTACTTCGTGGATCGATGACGAATCCGCCTTTGATGAGCAGCGCATAGGGCTGGGTCCGGGCCGGGTGACCGGCCGCGGCAAAAATAATCAGCAGCAGGATAGACAATTTTTGCATACTTTATTGGGAGATACGCCTCCCCTTCCCTTTGCAATTTATTATCTTTAAAACAAAAACATGAGCCCCTTAAAATCCTTCCTCTGCCTGTTCCTGCTAGCGGCCTTCTGCAGGGTCGACGGGCAACCAGCCACCGGGCAGCCCGATGAAAAGCTCGTTAAGAAGATCGACTCCGTTTTCAGCAGGTGGGACAAGACCAACTCACCCGGCTGTTCACTGGCTATCGTAAAAGACGGGAAGATCATCTACCAGCGTGGATATGGCATGTCCAATTTAGAATATAATATCGCCATCACTCCCGGATCGCTGTTCCATGTAGCTTCGATCTCCAAACAATTTACTGCTGCCGCCATTCAAAAGCTGGCACTGGAAGGTAAGCTTTCCCTGCATGATGATATCCGCAAATATGTCCCGGAGACGCCTGACTTCGGCCATGTAATCACAATCGCCAACCTGATCCATCATACCAGTGGATTAAGGGACCAGTGGGACCTGCAACGGCTGGCGGGATGGCGCGAAGACGATGTCATCACCGAAAACGACGTAATGGAGATGTTCAAGCGGCAGCAGGCGCTGAACTTCATCCCCGGCGACGAATATGTCTATTGCAATACCGGCTTTACCCTGCTGGGAGTCATCGTAAAACGCGTGACGGGGGTGAGCCTGCGGAAATATGTGGATTCCGTTTTCTTCAAGCCCCTGGGCATGAACAATACTGTTTTCCATAGCGATCATACCGAGATCATCGTCAACCGCACCAGCGCTTATGACCTCACGGATGACCATCGCTGGGCGATCAGCATCCCGGTATTCGACAACTATGGCGCTACCTCTTTGTTCACTACCGTAGAAGACCTGGCTAAGTGGGATGAGAATTTCTATACGCACCAGGTAGGGGGAGACGCCTTTGTCAAGTCCATGATCGAGCCGGGGGTGTTCAATAACGGGCAGGCGCAGACGTATGCGTCGGGGTTGGCGCTGGGGGAGTTTCAGGGTGTACGGACCGTAGAGCATTCGGGCGCCGATGCGGGGTATCGGGCTAATATCCTGCGTTTTCCGGACCTGCATCTTTCGGTGATCGTGCTGGCGAACCTGGCTAATATCAATCCCAGCGACCTTTGCCGAAGAGTCGCAAGGCTGTTCCTTCCGGCGTGGTCGGCTCCTGTTGATCTCATGCGGGTCGCAGACACCGGCTTCGTGAAGAGCTGGGCCGGGGATTATATGGACCCTGTGACCAAGGGAATGGTAGAGATGGTGTATCAGCCAGCCAATGGGCCGGCTGGCGCGAATGGGCCGACTACGGCGAACGGGTCAGCCGGCGCGGGCTTAAAGGCTAATGGGGTGTTGCTAGGGGTGAAGAGCGATTCGGTATTCGCTTTTCCTAATGGGGGCATATATACTTTTTCTAAAGCCGGCGGGCATATCCGGTTTATGCTGCGGGCGGCGGGGATGCAGGACAGGGTTTATGAGAAAGTGAATAAGGTAGTGCTGGGGCCGGCTTCGCTTAGGGAATATGCGGGGGTGTATCGGAGCAAGGAGCTGGGAGTGGACTTTGTTGTTACTGCCAATGATAGCTTGTTGCTGGTGAAGGCGCCGAGGAGTGAGCCTTTGGAATTTAGCGCTTATGGGCGGGATAGTTTTACCGGGCCTGTTTTGCTGGAGTTTGTGAGGGGGAGGACGGGGGTGACGGGGTTTTTGTTGTCGACGGGGAGGTCGAGGAATATCGGGTTTGATAAGATTCGTCGGTGATGGAGGGTTGCTTCTCTACAATAGCATAAACGGTAAAACCCACCTGTCGCAATTGGGTGACAATTCGAAAATCGACACTTTCATCGGCGACCAGTTGGTACTTCATTAGGCGACGGCTAATATCTTTTCATGCTTGGCATTCTCAGCGGCATAGAGCAGGCAGGCCTGGATATCTTCTGTGGTGATGCGGGGGTAGGCCGCCAATAGATCGTCAAAGGAATGACCAGATCCCAGTTTTTCCAGAACCAGGTCCACCGGGATACGTGTGTCCTTTATGACCATTTTGCCAAAGAGGATGGCCGGATCGGCAGTAAGATGCTCTTTCCAATTCATGGTACAAAGATAGACAAATTTGCCATATTAAGGTAGAGGGGGTCTTCAGCCAAGCGTAGGAGAACAGGAGGTCTGTCAGGCGGTTCTTCTTCAGCAGGGCCGTACCTTTACATCAAACTCTATAGTCATGACAAACTGGGACCTAAAAGCCAAACGGGCGCTTATCACGGGCGGGACGAAAGGCATTGGCAAGGCGATCGCAGAGGAATTTCTGGCGTTGGGTGCCGAGGTGATGATCGTAGCGCGGAACAAGCATGAGGTAGAGGAACTGGTGCGCTTGTGGCAGGAAGAGGGAAAGCAGGTGACGGGTGTGGTGGGAGATGTGACGAAGGCGGCGGACCGGAAGAGAATTGGCGAGGCTATAGGGGAGCGTTGGGGGGCGCTGGACGTGCTGGTGAACAACGC
>JAMFRX010000057.1 GCA_026224995.1 Puia dinghuensis | reverse complement strand
GCATATACTGCATGGGTGTCTTGCCGTATTGTTTCTTGAATGCCTTGGTAAAATACGATTGTGTCTGGATACCTATCCGGATAGCGATCTCCATCAGAGAGACATCTTCGTGCAGCATGATGTCCACTGCCTTTTTAAGCCTTAAGGTACGGATGAAATCGCCGGTGGCCTGGCCCGTAACCGCTTTGATCTTTTCGTAGAGCTTGGACCGGCTCATATTGACCTTTCGGCATAGGAATTCGATGTCAAGATCGGGGTTCATGAGCTCGGCATCGATGATCTCCAGCAGCTGGTCCATGAATTCCTTGTCTTTGGAAGAATGCAGCAGCTCGCGGGTGTCCACCTGGTAGCCTTTAACGTAATGTTCGCGCAATTTTTCCCGCTGGTCGAAGATATTGCGTAGGGTCAGGAGCAGGAACTGGATGCTCACCGGCTTGGATAAATAGCTATCGGCGCCGGCTTCCGCGCCTTCGACCTTGTCGGGAATGGCGTCCTTGGCGGTCAGCATGAGGAAGGGAATATGGCTGGTCTCAATATCCGCTTTTATGCGCTTACAGAATTCAATGCCGTTCATCACCGGCATCATCACGTCGCTGATGATCACATCGGGGGCCTCTTCCTTCGCCTTTTGCAGGCCCATGGCGCCATCGGTAGCCTCGGAGACGTTGTAATAGGGTTCCAGACAGTCCCGGAGAAAGGCCCTGAGCTCCTCGTTGTCTTCGGTGATGAGGATACGCCGGGCATGTGCGCCTTTTTCCAGGGTAGGAAGGGCAGCCCGCTCTGCGGCCGGGAATTCCTCTTCGTAGCGGTTCTGCAGGCTTTCCAACTTGGTGCGGGTCTCGGCCTCCTGGTTCATCACCCATTTTTCTTCCGGGAGGTAATTGACCTCTTCTGCCGGGATGCCCACGATGATCTCGGTGCCGCGATGCCGCTCGCTATAGACATAGATATCCCCTTTGTGCAGCAAGGTGAGACTCTTTACAAAGGCCAGTCCGATGCCTGATCCCAGATGGTATTCGCTTACCCGGTAATAGCGTTCGAAGATATGCCGGATCGAATCCGCCGAGATGCCGATCCCGTTGTCGCGGATGCGGATATAGATATATTTATCGGCGCGCCGTTCGTTCAGCAGGATGATCTCGTTGGCGAAAGAGGGCTGGAATCCCTCCAGGGATTGCAGCACGTCCATTTCGATCGTACCGCCGGTGGTAGTGTATTTAAAGGCATTGCTCAGCAGGTTAAGGACTATCTTTTCCAGCACCTGCCGGTCGTACCAGATATCCGGCAGCACCTGGTGCAGATGCAAGGCAAACCGGATACTTTTTATCCGGGCCCAGTCTTGAAACTCTTCGGAGACCTCGTGAAGAAAGCTGCTGAGGTTGCCGGACACTACCTGCAGCTTCAGCGCGCCGCCCTGCAGCTTGCGGTAATCCATGAGCTCATTGATGAGATTCAGCAGGCGGCTGGCGTTTCGGTAAATAGACTGATAATAGTTACGCGTCGCAGGTGGTGCTTCCTCTTTCAACAATCGTTCCGCCGGTCCAAGGATCAGCATCAGCGGCGTCCGCAGCTCATGCGAGATATTGGTGAAGAACTGCAGCTGGAGCTGTACCAGCTCTTCGCGCTTGCGCTCCTCCATCTTCTTGATCTGCGTTTTGCGCTTCTGCAGGTAGATGGCATAGGCGCTGTATACCATCACCAGCGAGACCAGGAACAGGAACCAGCTCGTCTTCCAGAACGGCGGGTTGATATAGATATGGATGCTACTGCCGGCCTGGTTCCAGATGCCATCGTTATTGGAGGCCTTGACGCGGAAGACATATTCACCCGGGTCGAGGTTGGTGTAGTTGGCGCGGTTATCGTTCGCCGTATAGTGCCAATCCTTATCGAAGGGTTCCAGTTTGTACGCATATTGGTTCTTCTCGGGGTTGGTGTAGTTGAGCGCCGCAAAGGTAAAGGCGATCGACGACTGGTTGTGCGACAGCTCGAATGAATCGGTGAGGCTTATGTCGTGCCGAAGGATCGAACGGCCATCACCCGGCAGTACCTTCTCGTTGAAGAGCTGCAGCCCCGTGATATACACCGACGGCACATGGTCGTTGATCCGGATATTCCCGGGGTAGAAGCTGTTAAAGCCGTTGAGCCCGCCAAAGAAGAGTTCGCCGTCCCTGGTTTGCAGACAGCTGTTATTCTCGAATTCCAAACCTTGCAATCCATCGCTGGTATTGTATCGCTTTAGCGAAGAGTCCGCCGGGTCGAACTGGATAAGTCCGCGCGTGGTGGCGATCCAGAAATGATGCCGGGCGTCTTCGGCGATGCCCTTGATGAATTCATTCGCCAGCCCGCTTTGCTGGGGGTATTGAAAAAAATCATCCCGGGCAGGGTCATATAAATAGAGTCCTTCCTGCCCGATCCAGATGCGGTTTTCCCGGTCGATGAAGATAACCCGGATATCTCCTTTTTTTGGGGTTTCGCTGAAGTAGTGCTTGAAATGCCCGTGTATGGCATCATAGCAATTCAGGCCGCCGTCATCGGTGCCAAACCAAAGCCGGCCGCTATGGTCTTCCACCATCGAGACGATGTTATTGCCGCTCAGCTGGGTCTGACCGGAGGGGTCGCTGACCAGCCGATGGAATTTCCCGGTGGCCCGGTCAAAGCGGTTGAGCCCGCCATAGTAGGTCGCCACCCACAGGTTGCCGCGGCTGTCTTCGAGCGTGCCCTGGACATAGTTGCTGCTGATCGAGCCGCTGTCACCGGGGATATTCTTATACCTGGTAAAGCCCTTGCCCGAGCGATCCATGCGGTTCAGCCCGCCGCCCCACGTAGATACCCAGAGCTCGCCATGCCTGTCGCGGTAGATGTTCAGCACTTCATCGGCGCCCAGGCTATGCGGGTCATAAGGATCATAGCGGTAATAGTTAAAGGTGTTGTTCGCGCGGTTAAAATAATCCAAACCCCCACCATCGGTGCCGACCCAGAGATTGCCGTCGGGGTCTTCGCAGAAGGCGTTGACATCGTCATAGCTCAGCCCCTGCCCCGTCGGCCGCTTCCGGTAGACGGTGAATTTGGCGCCATAGGGGGAGGAGATGTTGACGCCGCCGCGGTGCGTCCCCACCCAAAAATTGCCGTCCCGGTCTTCGAAGAGGGCCGACACGGTCCGTTTGGACAGCCCCTGTTCGAGGTCGCGCTCCTCCTGGTAATGGTGAAAGGAGCCCGTCGCCCGGTTGAGCAGGTTGAGCCCGCCGTTGATGGTGCCGACCCAGAACCGGCCGGTCTTGTCCAGCAAAAGGCTCTCGATCATATTGCTCGACAGGCTGCTGTCGTTCCGCTCGTCATGCCGGAAGGCAATCACGGCGCCCGTCGCCGGGTCCAGCTGGAAGAGCCCGCTGCTCTGGGTACCCAGCCAGAGCTTCCCGCGGTCGGCTTTTACGAATTTAAAGAGGGCATCCCGCGGCAGGTTGGGAAACGGGGGCTTCCGGAAGCTATGGTCGGCAATATCGAAATAGAACAGCCCCGCATTGGTGGCTACCCAAAGCCGGCCCAGGCTGTCACAGCAAAGCCCGTTGATCCTGCCGATCCCCGAATATTCCGGGAAGGCCGTACTAAGACGATAGCTGGTAAAGCGATGGGTCTGGCGGTCGCATGTGCTTAGTCCGTCGTTCGTACTGATCCACAGCCGGTGCTCGCGGTCCTCGCAGATGGCGCTGACCATATTCCCCGCCAGCGTGTTAACATCCCGGTCGACATGTTCAAAGCGGGTAAACCGGTCGGTATACGGGTCGAAACTGTTGAGCCCGTTCATGGTCCCGACCCACAGCACATGTTCGTGATCCTCATACAGGAACTCGATATAGCTGTCGCTGATGCTGCCCGAATCGGCATCGCTATGGCGAAAGATGCGCATCTCGTGGCCGTCATACCGGTTCAGCCCGTCCCGGGTGCCGAACCACATATAGCCCTGGTGGTCCTGTACGATGCTTTCGATAGAAGTGTTGGAGAGGCCTTGTTCGTAGCCCAGGTGGTTGAAGGAGAGTTTTGGCGCCTGGCCATAACTGACGGTCAACGTCAGGGAAAGAAGCAGTACGGAGAGAATAAAAGGAGCTTTCCTACATTGCATGGCCAAGCGTTAATCTACCTAAATATACTACAAAGGGCCTGTTAATTAGCCTTCTAAAGCCAATAGAGCTAAAAAAAAGAACGATCAGAACAATCGAAAAGGCCCCGTGGTGAGGAATAAAACCATTCGGACCAATTTCAAAACCATTGGCATTACCTGCCGCTTCAATTCGTGTCTATCTTGTGTTTGCGATTGCACAGGCTCTGCCTCCTGTAATTGTTAGTATATAACATCTAAGACTAAAACAATTTTGCCATGAAAAATTGCTGCCATTCGGTAGTTTTAACCCTGCTTTTTTGCCTGGTCGCTGCCGGCCTCAAGGCCCAGACACCAGTAAGAGGGACGATCAGTTCCCCGGATTCGGCGCTAATGGGCGCCTCGGTGACCGTAAAAGGCACCACCATTTCCACTTCTACGGACGCTTCGGGGCATTTTTCGATCAATGCCCCCGCCAACGCCACCCTTGTGATCTCTTATATCGGGTATGCCTCTAAAGAGGTGCCGGTCAGGGGTCAGTCGACGCTGGATGTCCAGCTCATCCCGGGGAATACCACCCAGCTGAACGACATCGTTGTGGTGGGGTATGGCACCCAGCGGAAATCGGATGTCACCGGCGCCGTCTTCACCGTTAAGATGGCGGATATCGCGCAGACACCCGCCAACCGCGTCGACGACGCCTTGCAGGGG
>JAMFRX010000480.1 GCA_026224995.1 Puia dinghuensis | reverse complement strand
GATCGAAGAGGCCGCCAGAACCCTGAGCATAACTATTCTGAAACTTAGGAAAGATCATGGGGTTCTCGAACATGGCGGAGCTGGAGACCGAAACGCCGATCCCCCTACCCGTCCGGCCTTTCTTGGTCGTGATGATGATGGCGCCATTGGAGGCGTCGGAGCCATAGAGGGCGGCGGCCGAGGCGCCGGTGAGGACGGTCATGCTCTCGATGTCATCGGGGTTGATATTGGAGATGCCGTCGCCATTGTCCCTGGCCAGGGCGACGTTGGTGCTTACGTCATTGAAGGCCTGTGGGGTATTGTCGATACGGACTCCGTCCACGATGATCAACGGCTGGTTGCTGCCGTTGATGGAGCGGTTGCCGCGGAAGATGATGCGGGTGCTGCTGCCGGGGCCGGCATTGGTCTTGCTGAGGAGCATATTCGCTACTTTCCCGTCCATGGCGTCGGTGACGTTGAGCTCGCGGGTATCGCTGAGGTCGGAGCCCTTGATCTGCTGGGTGGCGTAGGTGATAGATTTTTTCTGCCGGGTGATGCCGAGGGCGGTGACGACGACGTCCGTCATCTGGCTGCTGCTGGGTTCCAGCAGGACCGACAGCTCCTGCTTGCCGCCGACGGCGACTTCCTGCCGGTCATAACCGACGGAGGTGATCACCAAAATGGCATTGGCGTCTTTGACGTCGAGGGTAAACTCTCCCTGCTCGTTAGTGGTGGTGCCATTGGTGGTACCCTTCTCGATGACGCTTATCCCCGGGCCGCCCGGGCTGATGCCGGTAGTATGGTGCAGGGTGATCTTTCCCTTGATGGGATAGGCGGGTTTGTTGTCGGCCTGTGAGGCGATCACGATGAGGTTGTCTTCCATCACGTGGTACACCAGGGCGGTCGACCGGAGAACGATGTCCAGTACCTGCTGGATCGTAGCGTCTTTGGCTTCGACGGATACCTTGGTGGATTCGGGGAAAAGATCGTCATTGTAGATGAAGCGGTACTTGCTGTTGTGCTGGATGTACGTGATGGCGTACTTGAGCTTTACGTTCTTCAGCGTGATGCTCATCTTGTCCTGGGAGTACCCTTTCGCCGACACCTGCATACAGGCTATGAACAAAAATAGAGCGGTTAGTTTCATCATTAAGAAGCACTTACGTAAACTTTCCCGGTTAAAAACGGGGCTGTGAAGCCAGCTTTTTTGCATAACTTTGAAGTAAATGTTAGATAAAGGGGAACGCCATTTTCCACGATGTATTCCCGTTTTGTCGATGTTAAGGGAGGTGTTTGAAGCATCTCCCTATTTTTTTGTTAGTTGGTTATGGACCTTTGTTTTTGATGGTGGTGTTGCAGTTTTAGTTGATCAATAGTTCGTTTCCTTTGAGCTTATAGGTAAAAGGTGTAGAGAGCCGCATATCCTTTAAGGTTTCTTCCAGCGTTTCCTTTTCTATGACGCCCGAGAAGCGTTTGCTCCGGATCGTCTCGTTGCCGAACCGGATCCTGATATCGAACCAGGCTTCCATCTTCGGGGCGAGCTCTTCGAAGGGCTCGTTGTCGAATTCCAGCTTGCGTTGCATCCACACCGTCTCCGGTACGATGCCGGTCTTACCACTGTTGAGTGCGGTGATGGCGTAGACCGCGGGCGCGATCGTGGGGGTGTTATTTGCTGTCGCGGTATCGGTGGGGATGGTGATCTTTTCGTTGGGCTTAAGGATGATCTTGCGATCCGGATCGTTATGGGTCGTGATGGCTATGAGGCCGCGTACCAGGGCCGTTTCCACATTCTTTTCGCCGGGGTAGGCCTTGACATTAAAGGCGGTCCCCAGCACCGTGATATCGATCACGCCGGTATGGATGATGAAGGGAGCTTTGTCGTTCTTCGCGACGTCGAAGAAGGCTTCACCGGTCAACCGGACTTCGCGCGCTGTCGAGCCAAAACCCTCGCTACTGATCACCAATTTGCTGTTGCCATTGAGCCAGACCTGGGTCCCATCGGGCAGCTCCAACTTACTCTTGGACCCCGGCTGCGTACTGTATTGATTAGGTTTCTTCGTGACTATTTCCTTATGCTGTTCCCCGAACCAGAACGCTGCCAGCCCCAGGAGGGCAACCACGCTTGCAGCGGCCAGTGAACGCCACACCGGCATCCGGTGGATCGCCGGCTGCCCCATCCCCTTTTCTATCTTCTCCCAGACCTTCGGCTCCGGCCGGGTATCCGGATTGGCGACAAGGGGGGCTTGCCACACCCTATCTATCACCTCAGACGCCTGCCCGCTAAGCTCCTGCCGTCCCATCAACTCCTCCAGCTCCAGCAGTTCCGCCGCGGAAGCCTCGCCCGTTTTCTTTTTTGCCAGTAAGATCCAAACCCTTTCCATACTAACAGAAACGCCGGGACTATGCCCGTACCCCCAAGAAAATGTTAAAATTATTTTTCACCGCAGTAAGCTGCTGGCCTGTGGAAGGCGGCGGCGGATGGCTTCGTGGATCTTCTTGATAGCTATACCCATTTGGTTCTCAACCGTTTTGGGGGTCAGGTGGAGCAGCTCCGCGACTTCCCGGTATTTTAGGTTATCCTCCTTGACGAGTCGGAAGATGAGCTTGCACTTGGCCGGCAGATCGTTGATCGCCTGGTTGATGACCTGCAGGACTTCCTGGCCGATGAGGATCTCTTCCGGAGTAGCATGAACCTGATAATAGGACAATACCGCTTCGTCGAAATCAAAGTTCTTCCGGCGATTGTTCTTGCGGTAGTAGGTGTAGCTGATGTTCCGGGTGGTGATGTGGAGATACCAATTAAGGTTATCGAGCGAGGCGATCCGCTCCCGTTTGTGCCAGATCTGGAGGAAGACATCCGCGACGATCTCCTCGGCGGTTTCCCGGGAGTGGATGATGGCATAGGCGAACTGAAAGAGGCGGGGGCTGTAGTAGTCGTAGAGGGTCTTGAAGGCTGCTTCGTCCCCCTGGGCCAGCCTTAGCTGGATCTCCACGATATCTATCTTGGCTGGTTCTCTCATTAGCAGATGGTATAGGGAAATTACGGATTAAAAGGGGAATAACCCTTACTTTTTCGTCCTACAGCCTATTTGCGTGTCAACAAACTAAAGTTCAAGATTTTTGTGGAGGTCATCGGGATTCCTACGATTATCCCATATACCTACGATCACGATCTCTTCATCTCTAACTTTGTAAAAAATGGAAAAATGACTTACTAAAGAAACCCGAACATCGTTAAAATCAGTGGGTTTACCTAGATAGTGGCCTGATTGAAGCAGGGCAACTTTAATTCTGAATAATGTGGAGAGTTTTTTGGAATAAGTATTGGTACCGTTATGCTTGATCCAATATTCTAGTATGTCTCGTCTGGCTTTCCTGGCGGTGTTTGTCCAGACTATCCGTTTAGCCATAGATCCTCATCTGCGTTTAATTCATCATCGGAAATTACATTGCCATTACGAATGTCCTCCTCGCTTTTCATTAGCATTTGCTTTTGGGCGTCAGTGACTTTGAAAACCGGGCTATTTATATCCACGCCGCCGATAAGATCATTAATCTTTTGCAGGATGTTTATATCCCGAACGGATATTAATTTGTCTAGTAGGCTGTATCTGAGATCATTGACTTGCATAAATGCTGTTTAACGGATTGAAGTTCCCATCAGCGCCATACAAATATAATGAATTTTTTAGACCTATTTTGCGGCCAATAATTCGCAGACACCTGCATCCAGAACCTCAGCAATTATAAGTAAGATGATGTCGCAGCTGTTTGGCGCGGAGGG
>JAMFRX010000479.1 GCA_026224995.1 Puia dinghuensis | reverse complement strand
TGTTATAGCAGTTCATATTGGCCTGGGGGGAAAGACCGCCCGCATTGGCCGACTTGAACGCATTGCCGGTCCCGCCTATCGCCACGTTATAAGCGATATCGCCCACAGAACCGCTCTTCACATTCACGCATTCCCCTGCGCTGAACCCTACCTTCTCGAATGTGTTGCGCAGGATCTCATACTTACAGCCCGCCGGCCGGATCATATCGTTATTGCTGCCATAGAGCCAGCAGTCTTCCAGCACGAAGTTACAAGCAGGATTCTGTACGAAAACCGCGTACCGCGCCAGCCCCGCCCGGCTCGGCGCCGACAATGGCGCAAGGCCGCCGGTATATTCCAACCGCGTCCATTTGAGGATGATATCCCCCGATCCCGTACCGCCCTGGATACCGCCCCAATAACCCTTGAAAGCCGGGTCCGTATTCGGGTCCTGCGGATCCAAAGCCGGATTGGACTTCAGCGAGGCGTCGCCCACCGTAAAAAGATTCGGCTGCGCCTTCGTTCCCAGGCACAAAAAAGTCCCGTTGACCACGATGCCCGGGGCATGATCCTGCATCCCGATGGCGCCGGCCCCGGCGGAAGGACCGACTACCAGCACCTTCACCCCGCTCTGCACCACCAGCGTGTCCCCGCTGTTGATGGTCGCATCCGCATAAAGGCTGCATAAATAGTACGTCTGCCCCGACTGCAGCGTCCCCTTGACGGTCCGGCCATTGCTGCCATCTTTGGAGTTCAACGTATCTCCTGCCTGGATATAGCTCCCTGCCACGAACTGCTGACCCGATACTGTCACTTGCTGATTGCCCGACTTGGAACAGCCGGCTAAAAAAAGAATTGTGCCCACAAAGCACACATGTAATTTTACCTTCATACCTCAATGTTTTTTAAGCGGCCCCAAGTTAGGGCACTGAGGTAAAAGGCTGATATTATCTCTGTATTAACTGGTCGTTATCTGCCGTCCCGCCACATAAGGCTGCAGGCTCTCCCACAACACCGTGAGGTCATAACGGACCCATAGCTGCGAGATCACCACCGGCGACCCGAACCGCTTCATGGTCTCGTTCAGGAAAAGCCGCTTCCACCGTGGCTGCATCCGCACGAACCCCTCCGGATCATCCACCCGGATCACCAGGAATTTCATCCGGCGAAGATGCCCCAGGTCTACCGCCGCGATCCTTTTCCAGGGTATCGCCCCGCAGGAAAAGATGCTCCGCTTATCATCTACCCCCTCGTCGGTAAAATTGATGGCCGCACTCTTGTCCAACAAGGTCTTGCCATAGTCTATCAGCAGCACCACGACCCTCAGGCTCAGCGCCACCAGCGAGATGCCAAACAAAACCTGGTACATCACTCCCCCGATCGGCGGGAAGATGGTCAGGTATGCCCAGATCACGCCTATTGCAAAGTAGAACAGCAGCGCCGTCGGTATCCTTCTTCTGTTAACGGGAATGGAAAGTTGCATAAGAAGCGCAAGATAGGGTATCCCTGGTAACAGACCCCAGGGTCCTAATTAGTATTTTTACGTATATATATCCATCAGAACCCCTTAAATTTTAGTACATTTAAAGCCGATGGTTCGTGACATATCCTTATTAAAAGCGCCGGGCTCCTTGCTCCTGGCTTTGCTGCTTATTACTATTGCCCCAGCTGCCGGCCGGCCTTTATCCCCTCCTCTGCTGGCAGGCCAACGGCTCATACTCTCGTCCCATCTGTCCATGGTCGAAGACTCCAAAGGTCTCATGTCGGCCGACTCCCTTTTCCGCAATCCACAGGGTTTCCAGCCGCTCACCAACGGATGGAAGGGTAATCCTACCAGCTACTACTGGCTTAGGGCTTCCATACATTCCGATAGCATCTCCCCTTCCCGCGTCCTTTCCTTCAGCCACCTGACCTACGTGGACATATATCTCTATTCTAACAACGGGCTTGTGCTCCATAAGCTGGCCGGCGCCTTTCGTCCCCGTGACGAGCTCAGCGAGGGCGACGGTCGCCTGTTTACCATCCTGCCGCTGCAACCGGGGAAAGATTATACGATCTTATTACAGGTACACCATACCAAACATTACCAGCCCGTCTTCGACTTCCAGATGCAGTCTAAACGGGTATTCTTCGATGGCCTTCGCCTGCGGGAAACCTTCGACGCCGCCCTGCTGGGCGCCGTCTGCCTCTTCTTCCTCTATACCTTGCTGTCCTGGATCGTCAGCCGCTTCCGGCCCTATGCCTGGCTCCTGCTGTTCATAAGCGGCATCGGGCTCTATGTGATAGGGTCCAGCGGCTATCTCATCGAGTGGCTTTCACCGCAAGACCCCGAAGCCGGCTGGATGATGAACGTACACTTCCTGCACGCGGGCATGCTGGGCCTTTATTTTCTCCTGGCCGATTTCTGGCGCTTACGCACGGACTTCCCCCGCTTCTATACCTGGGTCCGCTGGGTTCCGGCGATAATCGCAGTCTCCAGCATCGCCAGCTTCTGCATCGACTATTTCACCAGCAACTATACCCTCACAGCCACCATCGCCTGCGTTGAACACCCGGTCATGCTGGCCTTCATCGTCTCTGCCCTGTATACCTGCTGGAGCCGCCTTAGCCCCGCGCAACGCTACCTGGGGTACGGGATCATGCTTTGTGGCGCAACCGGCCTCTTCATCACCGTCAATGCCATGGTCAACGAAGAACGTGCCATCGCCACTTCTTCCGTCGTCGGCGACTGCATCGTGCTGGCGACCGTCCTGCTGTTCTCCACGGGACTAAAAGAAGAGATGCGCCACCACGAAGTAGCCAAACAAGCCGCCCTGGCCGAGCTCAACCGCCTGCAGCAGCACCAGAACAGCATCCTGGAAAATAAAGTGGCGGAAAGAACGGAAGAGCTCGCCATCTCCAATAAACGCCTCCTCAAGCAAAAACAGCTCCTTGGGGAAAGGAATACCAAGATCGAAACGCTCATCAATGAGCTCAACCACCGCGTGAAGAACAACCTCCAGCTGCTCTATAGCCTGCTAAGCCTGCAGCTGCCCATGGTAAAGGACGGAGCGTCCCGGGAGATATTAAAGGGGAATATTGGAAAGATAAGAGCCATGATGCTCGTCAACCAAAAGCTGTTTAACTTCGACCAGGGACGCGGCGTGAGCCTCTGCGAGTTCATCGGCGAAATGGCCGCCCACCTGCAGAAGATTTACGACACCCGGGAAAAGACCCGCATCCTGCAGGACATCCCCGCCGGCATCCGCCTCACCGACCGGCATACCCTGTCCTTCGGGCTGATCCTGTCGGAGCTGTTCACCAATACATTCAAGCACGCCTTCAAGGACCATGCCGACCCCTGCATCCACGTTCAGGCAAAAAGCCTGAACGGAAACTTACTGGAGTTCATTTATTCCGATAACGGCATGGGGATTGCAGATAACGACAATGACGAGCGGTTCACTATGGGCATCCCGTTGATCAGGGACCTCACAAGGCAGATGAACGGACAGATGTCGATCAACGAGGAAAGCGGACTAAGCTATTGTTTTACGATACCTGTTTAAATTGAGCACATGGTAAGGATATTGGTCATTGAAGATGAGATCATCATCGGCCGCTTCATAGAGCGCCACCTCCGGACGAATTTCGATTGCGAGATCTCGGTCGCCGTGTCAGCCGCGGAAGCCCGCGCCGCCATGGCCAGCTTCCTGCCCCACCTGCTGCTCTGCGATATCCAGATGGAAGAAGAGCTGTCCGGCATCAACCTGATCACCGAGCTGCGCCGCCGCTATGCCTTCGAGGTCATCTATATCACCTCTTACCAGAACCGCAGCATCATCGAAAAAGCCGCCGCCACAAACCCCGCCAACTATATCATTAAGCCCATCGACGAATCCCAGCTCTTCGCCGGCGTACAGATCGTCATGAGCCGCCTGGAAACCGATGCCCAGACAGGCAAAGCCTACCTCCAGTCGAACACCCTCTTTACCGAGATGGAGCTGCGTATCCTCCGCCTCATCCGCGAAAAAAAGACTACGATAGCCATCGCCGAAGACCTTCACCTCAGCCGCTTTACCATCAAGAACCACCGCCATACCATCTGCCGCAAGCTCCAGCTCAGCGACGAGAACAACGCCCTCCTGAAATGGGTCGTGCAAAATGGTAATCTATTAAAATAGATTAGGGTGCTATTGTCCCCGTAAAAAAGTCGATCGCCCGCTTCTGCAATAACATATTCACCGACGCCTCTATCTTATTCTGTTCTGCCTGCAGCAGCACCTGCTGTGCATTCGACTCCGTAATAAAATCCGTAGCCCCCTGCTGGTACCGTGCATTCACAGCATCGAAGGCCTCCTGCGCCGCTACCAGCCCCTTCCCTACCGTCTCCATCTGCTGCACCGCATTCACATAATCATTATGCGCCATTTTTATATTGGCCACGACGGCGATCCGCGTATCTTCTTTGTCGATCCGTGCATTGTCGGCAAAGATCCGCGCCGCCGCGACATTGCTCTTCGTCGCATACCGGTCGAAGATATTCCAGGTGGCGCTCACCCCCAGCAGACCATAGGTATTCTTATAGAGCTGCGTGAGCTGCGAGGTCTGGGACCCCGGTGTCTCATCCACCCCATTGATGTGCAAAGCGTTGAAGGAGGCTCCGTTGTTGTACAGGCCGCCCCCGGCGCTCACCACCGGCAGGTAGCCGCTGCGGAATTTCCGGATGTTCCAGTCGCTGGCCTGCACATTCAGCTCGGCACTCTTGAGGTCCACCCGGCTACGCAAGCCCTCCTGCACCAGGTCCCCTACACTGCCATATTTGCCGGCCTCGGCGCCATCGTCGATGGCCATGTCCTCGATGGCATAGCTCTCGCTGCTGTCGATCCGCAGCTTCTGCAGCAGCAGGATCTTGTCATTCTTCAGCCTGCTCTGGGCATTGATCAGCAACAGCTGGTCTTGGCTAGTCTGCGCCTGCTGCTGGTAGAGATCGGTACGCGCACGCCTGCCGATGTCCGTCAACGCCTGCAGCTGCTGTTCCCGCTGCAGGGACGTCACCAGGTTGTTGCTGTCGACGTCCACCAGTTTCCTGTCCAGCACCACCTGCAAATAGCTCTGGGTGATGTCCAGCTCTATCTGCTGCTTGGCCCGGTCCAGCGTAAGCTCGCTGGCATTCCGGTTCAGCCGGGCAGCCTTGAAGTTGGAATAGTTGTAGTAGCCGGTGAAAATGTTCACGCTGCTCGTGAGCTGATAGCTATAGGCGCTCCTGGCCGTATAAGCCAGGTAAGGCCCCGTAGAGCCGTAGTAGTTGTTGCCAAGGTCGTAGTTGTAGCCTCCTGCCGCCTGCAGATTGGGCAGGTACTGCCCATAGGCCGCCAGGACCTGCGTACCGGCCAACGCCACGTCGTTGTTCCCCTTGAGTATGGCCGTAGAATTCTGCAAGGCGATGCCAATGCAGTCGGGCAGGGTGAGGGTCTTCACCGGTCCCGGTCCTGTAAACGCACTGACAGCACAAAAAATAGATCCAAATAAAAAATAGCGCCGCATTATAATTGCAATTTTACCTTTTGATTTTCTTTGAGCTCGGGGCTGACATTCAGCCCGATCATATCGCCCTTGCGCACCCCGCTGAGGATGGACACGAAGGCGCCGTCATTCTTCCCTACCGTCACCGGCTGATAATGCAGCTGGTGCAGGCTGTCGACAACCGGCACAAAATATTTGCCGCTGCGGACGACAAGCGCCTCGCTGGGAATGGCCAGCGTCTTCTGATCCGGCGTCTGCAGCGACACCTGCAGATAGCTGCCGGGGATCAGCTCCCTGTTCCCATTGGTCACATCGATCTCCGCCAGCATCATCCTTGTCTTGGGGTCCAGCTCCCCGGCGATCCGGGTGATAGTGGCCTTGAGCCTCCATTCCGGCCTGTCCGTAGACGTTATGGTCACCGGGTAGCCGTTCTGCACAAAAGGCGCGTCGACCTGCGGTACATAGATATAGATCCTGACCCTGCCCAGCTCGCTGAGCGTGACCACCGGCTGCGCGCTCGTCTGGGAGCTGGTCGCATTCTGCACCAGCGCCCCCGGATCGGCAAAACGGGCCGTCACCGTGCCGGCAAAAGGCGCCGTCAGGTTCTTATAGCCCATCTGCTCCCGAAGGCTCTGCACCTGCGCCCTCGCCATCCTCACGGCCGTCTCGCTGGTCTCCGCCTCTTCCTTGCTGATATATTCCTTTTTTACCAGGCTGCTGTCCCGGCCCCAGATCTTCTGCTTGTTCTCCAGATCGGCGATAGCCGCATTATAGGCTTGGTCCGTTTCCGGTGAAATGATCGTGGCCAACAGCTGCCCCTGCCGGACATTGTCGCCCTTGTCCACCAGGATCTTGTTCATATACCCCCCTGTCTTGGCATAAAGGGTCGCCTCCTGGTAAGGCCGCGCCTCGCCAATGAAAACAAGCCCCTTGTCGGTGCCATTCCCGCCGGCCTTAACCGCCTTGACGACCGGCCCTTCCTGGGCCGTCTTTACACGGCTCCTGGTCTCATCCTCCAGGGCAGTTTTCTTTTTAAGCGCCATAAAGATGAAGCCAAAGGCGGCAAGACCTACTATCAGCAGGCTGCCTACCCATACCTTCCATCCTGTTTTGTTATTATTCATATTACTTAGTTTAGATGTCCCCGGCTGCCTTCGGCAGCCATAAATACAATTCTTATTCCGGTTGCGTAACACTATGATCCGGCTCGATCCCCCCATGGGGATGATCCCCCACATGCACCGTATCATACCGCATGGTCTCCAATGCAAACTGCTCGTCCAGCTTATGCCGCGTCGGCTCTTCCTTCCGCAGCATGGAGTAGATCACCGGCACGATGAACAAGGTCACAAAGGTGGCGACGATCAGCCCGCCCATGACCGCACGCCCCAATGGCGCATTCTGCTCTCCGCCCGGTCCTGTGCCCAACGCCATGGGGATCATCCCCAGCACCATCGCCAGCGCCGTCATCAGCACGGGCCGAAGCCTCGTCTTGCCCGCTTCCAGCGCCGCTTCTACAGCGTTCAATCCTTTCTCCACACGGACCTCGTTGGCAAAGCTCACAAGCAGGATACTATTGGACACCGCGATGCCCACCGCCACAATGGAGCCCATCAGCGAAACAGTGTTCAGCGTCGTCCCCGTGATCGCCAGCATCCACAGGATGCCAATAAAGGCTCCGGGTACCGCAAACAGGATGATAAAGGGATCGAGCCAGGTCTGGAACAGCACCACCATCAGGAAATAGACCAGCACAATGCTCAGGATCAGCCCCAGCCCCAGGGTCGTAAACGTCTCGTTCATCACCGCAGGCTGCCCGCGCAGGAAGAAGTGCATGCCCGTCGGGACAGTGCCGATGCCCGCGATCTTCTTCTCGATGTCGGAAGCAACCGACCCCATATCCCGCCCGTCTACATTGGCCGTGATGTCCATGACCCGTTGCACGGTATAGTGAGAGATAACGTCATATTCGTTCTGGAACTGGGCCGTGGCGATATTGCCCAATGGCTGCACCTGCGAGATAGGCAGGTCCCTCGGCGATGAGGCCACCGTCTGCATGAGCGAGGCGCTGCTGCTCGTAACAGGCGTGTTCATCACGCTGTTCATCGAGTTCAGCTGCGCATAAGGGACCTTTACGGCCACGGTATAGTTCACATTGTTCGCCGGGTTGATAAAAAAGGACGGCGATACAGTAGTGTTCGACGACAAGGCGATAAGCATGGCATTGGCGGCATCCTGCTGCCGCAGCCCCAGCTCCTGCGCCCGCTCTCTGTCCACGTTGATCTTGAAGGTCGGATAGTCCAAAACCTGCTTGATGTTGACATCTACCGTTCCGGGGATGGTCTTGATGGCATCTTTGAGCTTCACCGCATATTTATAGGAAGAATCGTAGTTGCTGTTCATGATCTGTACATCTATGGGCGCAGAGACCCCGAAGTTCAAGACCTGGCTGACGATATCCGCACTCTGGAAATAGACGCTGCAGCCGGGGAAGTTGGCATTCAGGTCCGCCCTGATCTTTCGCATATATCCTGCCGTTGGCTGGTGGTTGGGGTTCAGCGCGATCAGGATGTCCGCATCCATGCTGCTGGTGTTGTCCGTCTGCACGAAACCTAAGTTGTAGAACAAGGGCACCCCGATCATATCGTTCACCGACCCAAGATCGCTCTTGGGTATGATCTGCTGGATCCGCGCCTCGGCAGAATCCACCAGCCGCTCGGTCTCCTCTATCCGGCTCCCCGATGGCGCCCGGAAGTGGATCTTCATCATACCCGTATCGGTAACAGGGAAGAAGTCCGTACCGATGACCTTCACCAGCAGGAGCGAGATCACCAGCACTGCCAGCACGCTCAGCAGCACCACCGTCCGGTTCTTCAGACAGTTGTGCAGCGCCCGCCCATACCGCTCCGTGAATTTTCCAAACCGCCGGTCGCGCCAGGTATTGAACTTGTACGAGAACATCTTGAAACCGCTGACTCCCACCGGCTTTGCCGTACCATGGTATTCATTGGCCATCAGCATCCGCGCCAGCACCGGCACCAGGGTCCGCGAAAGGATATAGCTGGCCATCATAGATACGACCACCGACAAGGCCATCGCCTGGAACAGGTATTTGCTCGGACCGGTCAGCAGCACCACCGGGAAGAAGACGATACAGATGGCCAGCGTCGCCATCAACGCGGGCACGGCGATCTGCTGCGCCCCATCCAAAATGGCTATCGTGAGCGGCTTATTCAGATGGATATTCCGATGGATGTTCTCCACTTCCACCGTGGCATCGTCCACCAGCATCCCGATCGCCAGGGACAGCCCGCCCAGGGTCATGATGTTAAGGCTGTTGCCGGTGAGCTTTAGAAAGATGAGGCCCACGAAGATGCTCAGCGGGATGGACGTACAGACGATCACGATGCTTCGCCAGCTGCCCAGGAAAAAGAGGATCATCAGCGAGACTAGAATGGCCCCTGTAACGGCTTCATGCAGCACGCTCTCGATGGAATTCTCCACGAAGACGCTCTGGTCGAAGTCGACTCTCAGATCCAGCCCTTCCGGCGCCGTTTCCTTGATGGCCGGGATCATCTCTTTCGCGGCTTCCACGACCATCAGCGTGCTGGCATTCGATTTCTTCAGGATAGAAAGATAGGCTGCCCGATGCCTGTCGACCCGAACCACATTGGTCTGGTCCGCATAAGAATCCTCGACCTTGGCGACATCCCCCATATTGACGATCTGGCCATTCACCGATTTAACAGGCAGGCTCTTGAACTCATTGACGAGTTCCGGGCTGGAGTTGAGCTCCACATTGTATTCCCTGGTCCCGATACGCGCAGTACCGGCAGGGATGATGAGGTTCTGTGCCTGCAGCGCAGTCAGCAGGTCGGAAGGCGAGAGCCCCTTGGCAGCCATCGCCTTGGGATCAGCGTCGATCACGATCTCCCGCGTCTTGCCGCCGAAGGGCGCAGGCGTGCTCAGGCCGGGAATGGTGAACAGCCGGATACGGATGAAGTTCAACGCATAGTCGAAGATCTTATCTTCTGGCAGCGTCTTGCTCGACAACGTGATCTGCGCTACCTGTACGTTGGTGGCATTGAACTGGATGATAAAGGGTGGCTGGAT
This sequence comes from Puia dinghuensis, assembly GCA_026224995.1. Lineage (GTDB taxonomy): Bacteria > Bacteroidota > Bacteroidia > Chitinophagales > Chitinophagaceae > Puia > Puia dinghuensis_A. The sequence goes on along the minus strand of JAMFRX010000479.1, from coordinate 1,375 downwards.
CCCCGGCGGCATCGAGTGCAACGATGTATTAGCCGTAGCCGACATCTGCGCGATGGCCGAACCGATGTCCGTCCCCTTTTCAAAATATACATGCAGCAGCCCAATGCCTGGCTGACACTGCGATTCAATTCGCTCCACCCCATTGACGGAGGAACTGATACCGCGCTCGCTGAGCAGCACCACTTTCCGCTCCATGTCCGCGGCGCTAAGCCCGGGGTAGTTCCAAATGACGTTTACCACTGGGATATCGATGACCGGAAAGATGTCCACCATCATGGATTTGATGGACATGATCCCCAGGATCATGATCAGAAAGGCCATCACGGCTACGGTATAGGGCCTTCTTAAGGCTAGTCGGACAATCCACATAAGTAATAAATAATAAAAAGAGATCAGTAATAAGGACATACCCGAATTTGGGCTGTCGCAGCATGGCAGGCAATACGTGGATGATTAGGAAAAGATTAGAACTTGCCGCCGGTCAGACGCGGAGCCGCATCAGCTCCAGGTAGAGCGGCGGGCCGCCATCGCGGGCCAGCAAGGCCCGGTCGGCCGTTTCAAGATGATGATTATCGACATCAGAAAAAATAGGAGTAGTAAAAAAAGTAAATGCCGGCGGCATCACGGGACGAAGCTCCCGGCCGGAGGCGACAACCAGCAGCACGGCCGGTTCGCGGTGGAGATAGACGATCTTTTCACAATGGGAAGAGCCGCTCTTCTGAAACTCCCGGCCTTCCGTCTCCGCCGCCCTGGCCTTCCCAAAGGTCAGGAGCAGATATTTCTTTACGGGACAGGAATAAAGCAGGACAAAGCACACCCCCAGCACCAGCCAGGTTAGCTTTTTAATTTGGATATTCGCCTGTGTGAGCCCTTGCATTTGGTGGCAAAGCTACTGCAATCCCCATTGCGGAGCAAGGGCTTTAATCCAATTTTAACCCCCGCTCATCCTTATTGCCCGAATACGCCCTTAAAAAAAGTCTTCATAGCATCCCAGCTCGCCGAATCGGCCTTGGCGTTATAGGCTATCGGCATATGGAACTTCACACCGATGGCCGTAGCCTCGGGGTTCGTAAAAGCATGCGTCGCGCCGTCATAGCCGATAAAGGTATAGTCGGCGCTGATGGAGTCCATTTGCTTCTTGAACTCGGCCACCATGGCCGGCGTTGTAAACTTATCATCATTGCCATGACAAACGAGGATCTTCGTCTTCAGCAGGCCCTTGACCGCCGGCGTACCGATCAGCGAGCCATGAAAGCTCACGACAGCCTTGAGGTCGTCACCCAGCCGAACTGTATTGAGCAAAACGCCCCCGCCAAAGCAATAGCCGATTGCCCCGATCTTAGACGTGTCGACATTGTCGTATGTCTTGAGCCTG
>JAMFRX010000478.1 GCA_026224995.1 Puia dinghuensis | reverse complement strand
GTAGATGACGGAGCCCATGCTGCCAAGGGTAATAACCACTTCGCTTACACCCCAGCTAGCTAATATCTTGGCGCTTTTGCGGACATCGTTCTCGCCCGTGAGCACGGCCATTTCCGATTCGTTGACTTTCAGGGTATGGATATATTGGAGGGCTTCCTTCTTTTCGGGCCAGTCGATGGCCAGGACATTATGGTCCTTCACTTCCCGCAGATAGCCCTGGGCGTCCAGGGACACCTTCCCTTTCGCCGATAGCGCACGGATCAGGTCCACGGGGATATCGCCAGCCAGCAAGGGGCCAAGATGAAAGAACGTGGCCTGGATATCGGTAAACTGGCTGGCAGCGAAAGGATCGGCCTCGCGGATCACCCGCTGTGACCTGTTGTCCTGGTTCTCGGAATAGATGTTCTCGAAGAAGACGGTATGCTTGCTCGGCAGGACGGCGACGTCGATGCCTTTGGACTGCAGGTCATAAACCGAAGGCATGTCTGCCGGCGCCAGCGCAGTGACCAGGCGGAAAGTTACGTCCAGCCGGGAACGCGCGTTGGAAAAATAAAAGGCGGTGCCGCCTGCCATGTGAACCACCGATCGGGGAGTGACTACTTTATCGTGCGTAATATGTCCTATGCAGCAGAGTTCTGTCCTGTCCATGAGCAAATTTACGTGATTTTTAGGTTTCGGGATTGTCGGCTTGCATACATAAATTTCTTATGTATCTTTATGCAAAAGGATCTTATGCTTATAAGCCGAACCCGGTTCTTCGTGTTTTTGCTTTTCTTCCTGGTAGCTCCATTCATTGGCCAGAAGCTTTATTGGCTGATGCGGTCCAAGCGCGCCATAGGGATCGTCTACTTCATGGGGCACGATCTGAATACGGACGGATCTGTCAGCAGCCACCAGATCATCTTTTTTCGGCTGGGAAGGGACTCGGTGATCTTCACCAGCAATGTCAACTTCAAGCTGCGGGATAGTACCGTCGTGCCCGTGCGCTATGAAGCCGGCAACCCGCATGACGCGCGTATAGACAAGCCCGCCTCCATCTGGGGGGATACCCTAGTCTTTGCCCTGAGTCCTATAGGCATCTGGCTGGTGCTGCTGTTGACGCCGAACCGGTTCGACCCGTTGGTACCCTGGCGATCGAAGGTGGATCTGCGGTGGCAGTGGCCATTTATCCGGGTTGTGACGCCAACGGCGCGGGATAAGGAACTAGTTAATATTCGTTGTACACCGGTTAATAAAAATCCTGGAAAGATCGGCGGGCCTTTATAGCTTCACAGGCAACAAACCGAAACGCTATGGCTTTACATTCCCGGCGTGCCTTCCTAAAGAACGGCTCCTCGCTTGCCGCCGCCACGCTGCTGGCGCCCATGACCCGTGCATTCCCGGCTATGAACGCCCATGACGCCCCCCTTATCGGCATCCAGATCGGACCGGAGTCGTTTGTGGATGAAGGGGTCGAAGCGTTGTTAAGCTGGCTGCAGGAAAAGGCAGGTGTCAACACCATCTGCCTGACGACCTTTACCTATGGGCAGGGTTTTGCCGGCCGCCAGCCTTCCGGTCGCTTCTATCCCGGTCACGGCGCCCTGGCTTCTGCGGGGGCGCCTTTTCATGGCGGACATTTCGCCACGCTGCACGACCGTTATTATACCAACACTGTGCTGAGCAATACCCGGGCGCCCGACCTGGGAGGCCGGGACATCCTGGCGGAAGTGCTGCCCGCGGCCCGGAAACGCGGCATGAAGGTCTTCTGCGGCATAGAAGATCGCTGGGACAGGGCCTTCGACGTCCCCGGCCTGCAGGAATGCGCGGAGACCGATCTGCGGGGGCGAAGCACCTTCGACAGGGCCAGAAGCGCCACCACCTGCGTGCTCAACCCGAATGTCCGCGCTTTCTGGACAGCACTAACTACCGACCTCTGCTCTTCTTATCCTATAGACGGGCTGCTCTTCGAGAACGAACGAAGCGGACCGCTGATGAACGTGCTGGGCGCGTCTCCCTTTCGCAAAGGGGTGGGGGACACCTCGCACGTCGCCTGCTTCTGCCCTTTCCACCGGAAGGTCGCTAAAGAGAAAGGCATCGATTTCGAACGGGCCAAACAGGGATACGAAAAGCTGGTGGCCTATGTCCAGCAGGCGGTCGCCAATCAAAGGCCGCCCGACGGCTACTATGTGACCTTCCAGCAGATCCTCCACGACTACTCCGAGATCGCCGCCTACGACCGGCTCTGCGACGAGGGCAAGCTGCAGATCGTAGCGGACATCCATACCACGTCCAAGGCTATCCGAAAAGAAAGCCGGTTCATCTTTCACGTTGAACAGACCATCTCCTTCAACCCCTTCAACCGCGTCGCCCTCGACTACGAGCATCTCTGGGACAAGGCGGAATTCCTGAAGCCGGCAACCTATAACAACTGCGCGGGCGAACGCTATGCCAATCTCATCCATAACCTGAACGCCACCATCTACCGCGACCTGCCCCCGGACGAGCTGTACAGCATGCTGAATCATCTGCTGGGCTATAGCGGGCTGGCTTCCCTGGATGCCCTGCCGGCAGCGGGCCTCCCGGCAGACTATGTGTTCCGCGAGACAAAACGGGCCATGGCCAAGGTGCAGGACCGCTGCGGCATCCTGGCAGGCATCGACGTCAACGTCCCGGTGGCGGCAGCGAGCCGCCAGACGACGCCGGAAGATACCTATGCGGCCACGCTCGCCGCCCTTCAGGCCGGCGCACAGGGCGTCGTGCTGTCGCGGAAATATGCAGAGATGCGTAGGGAGAATCTGGAAGGGGCGGGGAGGGCCATCGCACAATGGAAAGGGCAGGCCTGATCCTGCAAGGCCCTCGCTAAATGGCGAGACCAGGCCGGACCCCCTAAGACCCATGCACAATGGAAACAGCAATCCTGATCCCAGGCGATCTATTTGCGCGGAAAATTTGCATGAGTAAAGTTTTATTAGTTACTTTGTATCACAAAGTACTTTCTAAATGCCAAAGCAATTTGTCGATCCCAAATCGATCGTCCGGACTATCTGGGGCCGCGGCGACACCATCCTGCTGCTCTTCGCCGGGGCTTCCGCAGAGTTCGCCCTCAACAAGTCCGTAGACTGGCTCTATTTCACGGGCCGGCTGCCGGCAGATCCCCTGGGCCGGCTCTTCAGCACGGTAGCTTATGCACGTCGCATCGTCTTTGCCGACGAAGAAAAGGCGTTCGCAGCCATCGACAGCATAACCGCCATCCACAAGGGAGTAGAGGCAAAGCGGGGCGCCACCATTCCGGCTTCGGCCTATTTAGATGTGCTGTTCCTGCTGGTCGGGTACTCCATAAGCGCCTTTGAGCTCGTAGAACGAAAGCTTCAACCGGCCGAGAAGGCCGAGGTCTTTGCCGTCTTCTCCCGTGTAGGGCAGCGCATGGGCCTCACCGGTCTGCCGGAAAGCTATCCCCATTTCGAAGCGCTGCGTGAACAGCATCTCCGCGACAACCTGGAATGCGGCCCTTTCGCCCGCGATCTGTACCGGCGTTATCGTCAGCACCTGGGCAAATTTCGTTACCAGCTGCTATTGCAGGCGCAGGTCCTGCTGGTACCTTCGCACGTCCGCCGGCTGCTGGGCCTGCCGGCCTTTCCCTTCCTTTATCCCGTAGTACAGCTGTATAAGCTGTCCTGCTTCCTGCATCTGGACAAGGGCATCAAGACCCTGCTGCTGCCGGCCCGGTATCGCGAACAGGTCTTCCAGCTGGATGCCGCGGGAGCCCACCCGCATTGATCACCCCAGGTAGTCCATGTCTTCCGGCTGGATGCCGTCCATGGCCGATCACCCCAGATAGTCCATGTCTTCCGGCGTTAGTGCGATGCGGACGGCCGCCAGGTTCTCTTCCAGATGAGTAAGCTGGGACGTGCCGGGTATCGGCAGCATCCAGTCCGAGCGGTGGAGCAGCCACGCGAGATGCACCTGTCCCGTGGTAACCCCCTTTTTTTTCGCGACAGCAGCGATCTTCTCGTCCTGGGCAGGCAGTGCGTTCAGCAAAGACCAAAAAGGTATCAGCACGATCTGGTGCTGCTCGCAATAGTCCAGCACTTCTTCGCCTCCGGGCATCTCACCGCCATGCGGGGCCGTGAAGCTCTCCCGCTGCGAATAGCCGTACGCGTTGGATACCGTGGCGATAGCTCCTTGCTTCACCGCGGCTTCCAGCTGTTCCAGGCTGATATTGCTGAGCCCCACGTGGCCTATCTTTCCCTGGCGCTGCAGGTGGAAGAGGGCGTCCAGCGATTCGCCAAAAGGAACGGGGTTATGGGGCATGGCCCGCAGATGCACGAGCGGCATCTGCTCCAGGCGCAGGGTGCGCAGGTTGTTTTCGATGCTTTCAGCCAGCTGCTGCGGTTCGGCATAAGGCACCCAGCTCTTGTCGTCCTTACGCGTCGCCCCGACCTTGGTACAGATGACCAAACCCTTGGGATAGGGATAGAGCGCTTCGACGATCAGGCGGTTGGTAATGTCGCGGCCATAATAGTCCGCCGTATCCAGGAACTGTACACCGGCCTCGACGGCCCGTTTCAGGACCTGCAGGGCCTGCGGCCGGTCGGCGGGTTCGCCCCAGATCTGGGGGCCGGTGAGCCGCATCGTGCCATAACCCATGCGGTTCACCGTCAGGGGAGCGGCGCTGGCCGCACCGATCGTAATGGTAGTATTCATGCTGCAAACTAAAATTTATTTTAGTCTTCCCGCTAAACAAAAAAGGAAATACCTTAGGGCTATGCAAACACGCCGCGACTTCCTCCAGAAAATCACCGGCTCGGTGATCGCCACCAGCTTACTGCCCCGGATGGCACAGGCCCTCCCGCTGACGACAAGACCCTACGAAGGGCCTGTTCTTCGCGTCGCCATCCTCGGCCTGGGAAGCTATGCAACGCGGGTGGCCGACGCTATGCAGTCCTGCACCAAAGCCAAATTAGTAGGCGCCATCAGCGGCACGCCCGCCAAGCTCACGGCCTGGCAGGCCAAATACAATATCCCGGCGAAGAATTGCTACAACTACGAAACCTTCGACCAGGTAAAAGACAACCCGGATATCGATGCCGTATACGTCATCACCCCCAATGCGCTCCATCACGACCAGATCATCCGCGTTGCCAAGGCGGGCAAGCACGCGATCAGCGAGAAGCCGATGGCCGTCAATGCCAAAGAGGGACAGGAGATGGTCGACGCCTGCAAGCAGGCCGGCGTGAAGCTGCTGGTCGGCTACCGGATGCACTTTGAACCGCATACCCTGGAGATCATCCGTCAGCGCAAGGCCAACCAATACGGTAAGATCACCTTCTTCCAGGGACTGTGCGGATTCAGGATCGGCGACCCGGCCCAATGGCGGCTGAACCACGCGCTTGCGGGCGGCGGCTCCATGATGGACATCGGCATCTATGCCGTCAACGGCGCGCGGTATATGACAGGAGAGGAGCCCAGCTGGATCACGGCCCAGGAGACAAAGACGGACCCCGTGAAATTCAAGGAAGGGGTAGATGAGACCATTCAATTTCAATTCGGCTTTCCCAGCGGCGCTACCGCATCCTGCCTGTCATCCTACAATATGAATTTTCTCGACCGCTTCTTCCTCGACGGCACCGATGGCTATGCGGAGCTGTGGCCATCTACAGGTTATGGCCCGATAAAGGGTCGCACCAACAAAGGGGAATTGGATCAGCCCATAGTGGTGCACCAGACCCTGCAGATGGACGAGTTCGCCGACATCCTGCTGGAAGGCCATCAGCCGGTAGTGCCCGTAGACGGCGAAGAAGCTATCAAAGACCTCAAGATCATCGACGCCATCTATCTGGCCGCACGGACGGGACAAAAAATAGCGTTGAACTTATAAGCAACCTTTAGTTTTTACATCGCGTTCGTATTAGTATCCTGTTCTTAGCCAACCGGGCATCTTCCCCAATCCATTTATTTTTTTTATCACCGGTCTCGTGATGAGACCGCAATTGTCATCGTATGCAAAAGATGCTAGCCTTATGGCTGTGCCTGTGCATGTGCGTGTCCCTGCATGCACAGTACAATTTCGGCGCCGCCAACAGCAATTATTCAGGTATCCAGGGAGCAAGGATCAATCCGGCTCTCCCTGCCGGCAGTTCCCTGAAATGGGAGATCAACGGACTGTCGGGAGGCTTGTCATACGACAACAACTTCGTCTATACGCCAAAAGGCTCGGTGCCTGCCTTCGGCTTCCGCTCGCTGATCGAGGGGATCATCCACAACAATAACTATGACACCCGTTACAATCCCAACGACCCGGATAAACGCTACAATTTCACCCTTTCCACGGAGATCCTGGGCCCATCTTTCCGTCTGGCCATTGGCGACAACCAATCTATCGGCCTGACCATCGCGGCCAGGGCCGATGCCGATATCCGCAACCTTCCCGGCACCACGGGACAGAATGCCTTCGCTTACCTGCAGCAGGGCAGCCTTTGGAACAAGGCCTTGAGCGACCAAAGCTCGAGGCTCAATGGCATGGGCTGGCTGGAATACGGGCTCAGCTACTCCGCCGTCCTGTTCGACGACGGCAACAGCCAATGGAAGGCGGGTATCAGCCTTAACTACCTGCAAGGCTTATTCGCCGCCTACGTGAAGAACACCAACCTCAACTACAACATCGGCGATACTACGCATCTCCTGTTTACCAATTCCAGTGTCGACTATGGTCGTACGGATTATGACTCTTACCGTAAGATCGGCGGCTATGGCGATCTGAACCACGGGCATGGCTTTGGCGCCGATGTAGGTGTCGTTTATGTGAATTCAAAGGATACCCGCCGGCCGGAAGATTATATTTACCGGCTGGGGTTCTCCATCTTAGACATCGGCTCCATCAATTACAACCGGAATGCCGCCGCCTTTCACCTTCAGACCGCCAATGCCGATTTCATGGACTGGCATGAGAACACCCTGATGACCAATGCTGCCGTCGACAAGACGCTGAGCGCGGTCTTCTATCAGGGAGATTCCGCCCGGTCCCAGGTCGCCAGTCATTTTAAGATGGCCCTACCCACGGCATTCAGCTTTCAGGGCGATTACCGGCTCCAGGAAAATTTTTATCTGAATGCCACTATTGTCAAAGGCCTGGGACATGGGAACCAGCAAGGGGGCGTGCAGCCCGACCTCTATTCCGTTACGCCGCGGTACGAAAGCAAATGGTGGGATGTCAGCATTCCGCTATCCCTGCTGTATTATGGCCAGTGGCGGGCGAGGGCGGGACTGGCCGTAAGGGCCGGCTATTTCTTCTTCGGCGGCGATGCCCCGGCCAGCCTGCTCATGCTAAGCAATATGCAGGGAGTAGATTTCTATGCCGGCGTCCGCTTCTTCGTCCTTAAAAAGAAATGATCATCAAAAACAGGTATATGAAATTCAAAGCGATCCTTTTACCAGTGGCCTTCCTTTTAAGCCCGGCGCTTCCGGGCAGCTGGAATGCAGATGCCGCGAAGGCAAAAGTGGAATTCAGCGTTAAGGGGCCTTTCGGCACCGTTCATGGCAATTTTACGGGCTTGAAAGCCTCCATTCAGTTCGATGAGAAAAATCCCGCCGCCGGCTCGATCTCCGCCAGCATCGATGCCGCGACCGTGAGCTCAGGTTCTGGCATCCGGAATCACCATCTTAAGAATGAAGAACAATGGCTGAATACCGACAAATTCCCTACCATCAGCTTTCATTCCAAAAAGATCGAAAAGTCCGCGAATGGCTATACGGCGCTGGGCGACCTGACGATCAAAGGAACAACGAAGCCGGTGCAGCTCCCCTTTACCTTCACGCCCGCCGGCAACAGTGGTATCTTCAAAGGACAGTTTACGATCAAGCGGGCAGTATATACTATCGGCAAGGAGGGAGGCTCGGTTGGCGACGATATCACGATCAGCCTGGAAGTACCGGTAACAAAGTAAAGCGGCTCAGCATTTCACGGTCTTCTTCTTCTTACCCAGTGAGCCACGGGCTTCCGCCTTCGCGATGTATTCCGTTGCGTCGGGGACCTTACAGGCCGTACCGCCTACGTCGACCATGACCGGCCCTATTTTTTTCGCCGTGGCGATGGCTTCGTTGTGAAGCGGGAGGACGAAAGAACCCACGGCGACGATGAAGCCATTCATGGTATACTTGACCCGGTTGTCGGCTTGATGGATTGTCTTTGCGACGCGCGTCAGCAGCGACTTCAATGCAGGCAGGTCAAGCGCGGCATCCGGTTTCAGGGCCACCAGCGAGCTAAGCGTAGCCCAGCCCGCCGCGGCGATATATTCGGCTTTTTGATCGATCCAGTCCATGGCCAGCTCATAGCCGTGAGGGCTGCCGGCGGCAACCCAGGGAACGGTGTATTCGCTGATGTTTTGGGACACG
>JAMFRX010000477.1 GCA_026224995.1 Puia dinghuensis | reverse complement strand
TCGACGGCATCCACGGGACCATCGAGCCCTACGATGGCCGCTGGGTGATCTTTCATGACAGCATGGTAGACATCGTGATCGACCTGAAGGCCATAAAACGGATTCATCGTTTCAACATCGGCTGCCTGGAGGACCAGGTGGGCGACATGTACCTGCCGCGATCCGTGGCTGTTGCTTCCTCTACCGACGGCGACCACTATCAGCTGCTGTACACGCATACGAATCCAAAATTGCCGACCCAGCTGATCCGGCATACAGTAGATTATCACAAAGAAGGGCTGGCGGTGAGCGCCCGTTACCTGAAAGTTTCGTTTGGGCGTGCCCGCGTCTCGCCCGACCCGGTAAAAAATCAATTTGTTATCGATGAGATCACCGTCCGATAACCAGCGCCTGCAGTCATTAGACGTCTTTAGGGGGATGACGGTCTTTCTGATGATCGTCGTCAACACGCAAGGCAGCGGTGCAGTGCCCTATGGGCAGCTGATGCATGCGGACTGGAATGGGTTTACGCTCACGGACCTGGTCTTCCCATCTTTTTTGTTCGCCATGGGCAATGCGCTGGTGTTTGCATTGCGTAAGGGACAGGGCGCCCGGGACCAGCCGCCGAAGCGGCGCCTGATCCTGCGGATCGCCAGACGAGCCCTGCTGATCTTCCTTGTCGGCCTGGCCCTATCCTGGTATACGACCATGCACTTCACGGCCCATGGCATCGCCTTCGTCGACCCGGCCCATCTCCGCATCCTGGCCGTGCTGCAACGCATCGCCCTCTGCTATGGCCTCGCGGCCCTCATGGCCCTTTATCTCCCGCCAGGCAGTCTCTGGATCGTCTCCATCGCCATGCTGCTTGGCTACTGGCTGGCGCTCTTCCTCGGCGGCGATCCCGCCGACCCGTATGGGCCAACGACCAACCTGGTGCGGGTCATCGATCTGCATGTACTCGGGGAAGCCCATATGTACCGCGAGCGTGGCCTCCTCTTCGATCCCGAAGGCCTCCTCAGCACCCTCCCCGCCACCGTCAACGTGATCGCCGGCTATCTCACGGGGAAATTTTTAATGGAAAACGGACGCACCGCGAGGACGGTTCTGATACTATCGGCGGCTGGCCTCCTCCTGTTGGGCCTCGGTATCCTCTGGGATCTTGACATTCCGGTGAACAAGAAACTCTGGACCTCCTCCTTCGTCCTCGTCACCACGGGCATCGATCTGTTGGTCATGTCGATCCTCTTCTATTGGGTAGAGATCCGGCGCTGGCGGATCGGGGTATCCTTTTTTACCGTGTTGGGGAAGAACCCTTTGTTCGTGTATGTGCTCTCCAATCTCCTACTGGTCTTCCTGATCTGGCCAGTGGGGTCGGACAGCAACGGTATCGACTGGATCAATGCCATCTTCTTTCAACAGCTCGCGCCCGGGCCCTTGGGGGCGCTCTTGTTTGCCCTGGCCTTCACACTACTTTGCTGGATCATGGCCTGGTGGCTGGACCGGAAAAAAATCTACCTTAGATTATGAGACCGATACACACAGGCGCCCACCATCCGAAGCTGCCCAAATGGACGGCCCTCCTGGTCCTGCTTTTGTTTGGCGGCTGCTCCCACAAGAGCGGCAAGCTCTTCGACCAGCTCACACCGGCCGAAACGGGGATCGATTTCGTCAATACGATCCGCGAAACGGAAGACGCGAACGTGCTGAACTACGCCTATTTCTACAACGGAGGCGGCGTCGCCATCGGGGACATCAACAACGACGGGCTGCCCGATATCCTCTTCACCGGCAATATGAGTTCCAACCGGCTTTACCTCAACAAGGGTCATTTCCAATTTCAGGACATCACCGAGTCCAGCGGGATCGCCGCCGCGCAGGGCTGGTGTACCGGCGCCACCATGGCCGATGTCAATGGGGATGGGCTGCTGGATATCTATATCTGCCGTTCCGGCGACTCCGACCCGGCGCGGCGCCGCAACCTGCTCTACATCAACCTGGGCAATGGGAAGTTCCGCGAAGCCGCGGCAGAGTACGGCCTGGCGGATGAAGGCTATAGCACCCAGGCCGTCTTCTTCGATTACGATCACGATGGGGACCTGGATCTGTTCCTGGCCAACCATTCCCTCCAGAAATATGCTACCGGCAACGAGACGGCGGCGATGCGGCGGCAGCGCCAGGCACCCTTCGCCGATAAGCTCTATCGCAATGACAATGGTCATTTTACAGACGTGTCCCAGGAAGCCGGCATCACATCGAATATCCTGACCTTCGGGCTGGGCGTGGCGGTCAGCGACTTTAACGGCGATGGGTGGCCGGATATCTATGTCTCCAATGATTTCAACGAACCAGACTACCTGTTCCTCAATAACGGGCCATCGGCGCCCGCCAAGCCGGGCGGCGCCCCGGTCGTCACCTTCACGGAAAGCCTCCACGCCTGCATGGACCAGGCCTCCCTCTATTCCATGGGCTGCGATGC